>JAZRTH010000837.1:0-2116 GCA_045651945.1 Thermoguttaceae bacterium | reverse complement strand
TGGCGGTTTTCGGCTGGGCGCCTCTTGTCGCGTTGATCTTTATAGCGTTTTTTATTCGCAGTAAAACGTATGTTGAATGGTCGGAATCGGCATTAACCAACGCGCTGGAAATGCAGGTCAATTTCGAGTCGTTTGAATGTCCGCGCTGGGATACGTCTCGGTTTGAATACGTAACGCTAAGCGATCCGGAAACGGGCGATCCGGTTTTGAAATGCGCCTTGCTGGAAGTAGAACATCAGCATACCAAAACGCCCATTCCGCTGTTAAGAATTCGTCTTAAAGACTGCAAGATTTACACGGACAACTCTGTTTCCCTGTGGTCTTTCGTCCATCGATCGTTCGCGCACCGTCGGCTGTGGAAAAACATGCAGGTGGAATTCTCGGCGGTCAACGCGTCCTTTAATTCCTGTAACAGCCAGAAGATTCGGTTCATGTCAGGAACGCTCAAAGACGTTGAAGCCGGCGCGGAAGGCGTGTTCGCCATCTATCTTGAAGATCAAACGGAATCGGGGAAAACAGAGGAATCGAACGAACCGGTTCGACTGAAAATCGCGCGTTTGACAAATGAGTCGCCTGTTACAACGACAATCGCGCTCGACGCGTCCAAAAGTCCGATTGCATCTGGAATGCTTTCTCGCTGGTACGCGCCCTTAAAGCGACTTAGCGCCAAGTCCAGCTTTCAGGGAACTGTCGTCGCCGCCAACGCCGGGGCTGGCTGGGACGGAACTGTTACAGGAGAGTTCGACAACGTCGATTTAAGCCAGATGTTTATCAAAGCCGGCAGAGCGCAGCTTGTCGCCAACGCCAAAGTTACAATCGACAACGGCGAGTTTATCGACCAGCGGCTGGTAAGCGCTCGCGGACGGGTAGACGCTCAAAACGGCGTTATCGACCGCGGTCTGCTCGATACGCTTGTAACGCAGCTTCGTCTCAGCGGAGGCGGCATGTTCAATCCCTATTCAGACGCAGCTCAATTCAAACAACTCGCTTTCGGGTTCGACATTCAAAACGAAATGATTTCTTTTACCGGAAAGTGCAGTTCATGCCCGCCAGGCACGATTATCAACGGCGTTTTGCCGCTGGTTCGAGAACCGCTCAATCCGTCCGAAAAATCACCTGTCGCCGTCGCGATGAAAACATTTTCCTACGCCGACAGCCAACAGTACATCCAAATCGCTCAGCCGGACGCAAATTCTACAAGATAAAAGCGTCTATCAAAAATAATGAAAAGAATCCTGCTTTCCCTGTTTATTGCCGTTATCGCCTTTAGCGCCAGCGCCGCTAAAGCGCAATACCCTCAAATTAACGCCCCGGCGGACAGACCGATCGTCTGGTTCGTTCACGGCATGGTTACCATTCAGGACAAGTTTGAAAAAGAACTTGCCGAGCTGCGAGAAATCTATCCCAACGCAGAATCGGTCGAACTGAAAAAATGGAACTCGCCAAAGTTGAACCTGTTACAAATGGGTCCAGCCTGGAGCATTTCGCTGGAAAACGCGAAACAGTACGCTCCCGTTCTGGCGGACGAGATTATTCGCATGCCCGCCCATCGACGCGACAGATTGATTCTCGTCGGACATTCGCTCGGCGGAAGAATCGTCGTCAACGCAGCGGCGATCTGTCAGCAAAGAAACATTACCGTCAGAAAAATCATCCTCGCGGGCTCCGCTATCAATAACGACGACCCCAACATTCCCGCAACTCTTGCAGTTTCTCGAGAGCCGGTTGACAACCTCGTCAACGTCAACGACGCCATGCTGGCGGTTTACAAAGTCGGCGGGGAATTCGCGCCTGCGCTGGGAACCGGGTATTTGTATCCCGTCGACCCGATGCGATTTCGAGAACTGACCATGGACGGCACCGTCAATCACTTCGGTTTTGAGTATCTGGAAAACTATAAAAAACGACTCCAGACCGGAAACTTTACCAACAAGTACATTGTCGTTCCACAAGATTTCAGCAACCTGGATTTCCCGACGATGGGCGGAATGGTGGCGTGGGACGCTCTCGACTCCTGCTCCGGCTGGATTCTCCAGCACAATCAGGTAACAGGACATTGCCGGATCATCGACCCGGACGGAGTCCGCAAAGCCTGGGGGCGAATGGGAAAGATGCA
>JAZRTH010000836.1:0-1390 GCA_045651945.1 Thermoguttaceae bacterium | reverse complement strand
CCAATATTGCCGCCAATCGTCTGAATCGACAATCAATCGGGATTGAGATTCTTCCAGAGTATTTTGAAGAAGTGAAGAAATACTTCTCCAATAATCCAAGCAACATTTTTTCAACGGAGCAGTACGATGAAGCCGTATAATCCTCAAATTGCTATCGACTACGTTTCCCAGCACATTGACGAGTTCCATCAGGCTCGTTTGAACTCTTTAGAGCGGCTTCGTCTGAAAACCGTTTTGAAGAAAAAGAACCCCTACATGTTTCGAGCCAAGGGAATTCTTACAGCCCCAGATCTTGTTCAATCTCTTGTTGAAGCTTTTATTTCTTCTAACGAAGAAACCATTTTTGGAAATTGGCTCGAACAGCTGGCTATTTATATTAATGGTCAGGTTTACGGTGGGATTAAATCTGGAATCCCAGGTATTGACCTCGAATTTGATAAAGACAACATCCGATATATCGTTTCAATTAAGTCCGGACCAAATTGGGGCAACAGCGGACAAATTAGAAAAATGAAAGAAGATTTCGTTTCTGCTAAAAGAACCCTGCGTACCAGCCGATCTCGCTTGACGGTTGAAGCGGTTAATGGCTGCTGTTATGGTCAAGACAACAATCCAGATAAAGGCGATTACTTCAAGTATTGCGGTCAGCGCTTTTGGGAGTTTATTTCTGGAAATGAAAACCTGTATCAGGAATTGATTATTCCTCTGGGACAGGGCGCCAAACGGCGTAACGACAAATTTAAGACTTTACTCGGCGGGAAAGTTACCGCATTTATCGTTGAGTTTGCAGGGGAATTTTGCAATCAGAACGGAACAATCAATTGGGATAAGTTGGTAAAGTTCAATTCTGGAAAGCAATAGTCGGCATGGATAAATTCATTTCAATAACAGGTTTAGCGGCAGACGTTTTTGAGAAATGTCCCGGCGCGGCGATTTTGATATCAAACCGTTATTTTGATTTCGACGTTAACGCAGAACAGACGCTGCAAAACTTTACAACCGATGGAGTCAAAACGGTTATCGCCCCGGAGTTTTCTTCGCGGTTTACTAAAATGGCGTATCAGAACGGCGTCTTGCCGATAACGCTGCCGAAAGAGCAGATTGAACAACTGTTACAAAACGTCTCGGATCGTCCCGGATACAAACTAACAGTTGACCTGGAATCGCAAACCGTTTCCGACGAGTTCGGCTTGAACGTTCCGTTTGAAGCAGACTCGTTTTATAAACGCTGTTTAATGGAAGGCATTGATATTGTCTCCTTTGCTCTGTCTGCCGAGAAAGCAATTGAAGCGTACGAGGAAAAGTGGGGCAAGTGAACGGCGTTGGTTATAGGTTGATTCAGAACAGAATTACGTGGATTAAAGAGTAGGGGATAATTGACGCGAAGCGT
>JAZRTH010000835.1:0-6537 GCA_045651945.1 Thermoguttaceae bacterium | reverse complement strand
TATAACGATTCCTAAAGGCGTAGAATCAGTTGGAAGCAGCGCATTTGTTGGCTGCAGTTCTTTAAAGTCCGTGGTGATTTCCAAAGACGTTATGGAGATTGAAAACAATGTTTTCATGGACTGCGGAGCTTTACAATCCGTTGAAATTGGCGATGGTTTGAAGAGTATTGGAAGCTTCACCTTCTCTGGGTGTCGTTCCTTAACGTCTGTTAAAATACCTGATGGCGTGTTAGAGATTGGAAACAACGCATTCAATGACTGTCCAAATTTGACAATCCGCGCACCAGCTGGATCGAAGGCTGCTGAATACGCAAAGGAAGCGGGAATCCCGTTTAGCAACCAATAAAATTAACCGGGACGTCGTTTTTTGCGACGTCCCGATTTTTCTTGTCTACATGTTCGCCTTACGGCGAATACATACTTTCATCATACGTCATCAACTTCTCTTCGACGATGTCCCAGCCATGCGGTTCTCCCTCCGGGCGAATCCTGTGCCAGAACGGGTCCGTCGGAAACAGCGATTCGTCGGCTGGCCAGGGGGTAAACGGATTGAACCCCAGAGCGTCGATGAGTTTGCTGGAATCCATAGCGACATTTGTCGCCCGGGGCGGGATCGGCGCGCCCTCGTTTGTCCTAAGTCCGTAGAGTAAATCGGGGTCAAAGCCGCCAACGCGGTTGATTATCTGAGCGCACTGATAGAGCGAAACGGGCCGCGGCTGTCCGCAATGAAAGACGCCGGAAAACTCGGACTCGTCGCGATTGAGAATCTCTTCCAGAACCCGGTTGATGTCCTGACAGTACGTCGGCGTTCTCAGCTCGTCTGTAAAGAGCGTCGCCTGACGGTTGGCGAGAAACCGGCTGCCAATCCAGTCGATCGCTCCAGCGTGTCCCGTCCCGCTTTTTCCCATCGGGAGCGAGATTCTCAGAATGCACGTCTGCGGTCGATGTAACAGAATCAGATTCTCCGCCGCCGACATCGACTGACCGTAAATCGAGACGGCGTCAGGCGGGTCAGATTCTTTATAGAATTCCCCAGCGGGACGCCCCTTGTAAACCAGGTCGACGGACATGCAGATCAGCCGCGAATTATAGCGCTCGCACTGCGCCAGCATCGACAGAATCGTTGACAGGTTAAGCGTCCACGCCAGTTCCGGGTTCAGCTGACACGCTTTCAAGGCGCATGAACCCCCGGAATGAATCACGCTCTTAAACTGATACTTCTCAAACAGACGCTGCAACTCGACAGCGTCGTCAACGTCCGCGAAAACCACGCCCGTCGCCGGGGCAATATCGCCCCGCGTTCCCTGACGCACCCCGACGACTGCGCCAGGGTAGCGCTTGAGAAAATAGTCCAGCGCGTTGTATCCAATCACGCCGGCGACGCCAGTAATCAACAGGGGCAATTCCATATCGCAACGACAATAAAACGTAAAGACGTTATTCAGTTTGGATTTCTATTATAGAATAAATCGTCAGACTGTCAACCCAAACGGGAATGATTAGCGAAAAGGGCTGTTCTGCACCCTATTCCCTAACAACCGGAAGATGGTATAATAAGAATATGTACAATAAATCCGGGGCGTCTGTAATGACGTTTAAATTCTTCCTGCTGGCAGTCGTGTTGCTGATCGTTGTAACGGCAGCGATTCTGTTCGGTTCCGTTTGGATTCCGCCGACGGAGCTGATACATTCGCCGCTGCTGAGAATGCGCCTGACCAGAGTTCTCGCCGGGGCGCTCGTCGGAGCGGGGCTGTCGGTTTCCGGGACGGTCTTTCAGGCGATACTTCGCAACCCGCTTGCAGACCCGTACGTGCTGGGCGTGTCCTCCGGCGCAGGGCTGGGCGCGGCGCTGACAATGGCGGCGGGCTTGGGTCTTTGGGCGGCGTGGACGATTTCCGCCGGCGCGTTTTTAGGCGCGCTGCTGTCTATCGGGTTCGTCTATTTTATCGCCCGGGAACGGTCCGGCGCGGTTCACGTCTATACGCTATTGCTGACCGGGGTCATGTACAGCGCGTTTGCCAGCGCCGGGCTGATGATCGTCTTTATTATGGCTCCGAACGAACGCCTGCCGGGTATTTTGTGGCAGCTGCTCGGGTCGCTTCAGATTTACGATTCCCGTCTTCTCTGGATTAGCGGGACGGTTATCGCCGTCGGGATTATCGGGGCGGCGCTGACGGCTCCCGCTCTCAACCCGATGATTTTAGGGGACGACAAAGCGCATTCGCTGGGCGTCGACGCGAACCGAACCCGCCTGACCGCGTTTGTTTTGGCGTCGCTCATTGCCGGCGCGTGCGTGAGTCTTTGCGGACTAATCGGATTCGTCGGTCTGGCGGCGCCGCATATCAGCCGATGTCTGTTCGGACAGGACTATCGACGCCTCGTTCCCGCCAGCGTCCTGACCGGGGCAACGCTGCTTATCGCCGCCGACCTGATAGCGCGAAGCCTGCCGCTGACCGGAGCCATCGCCGCAGAAGCCCCCGTCGGAATCGTTACCGCGTTAATCGGCGCGCCCTTCTTCCTGGTTATCATGTCCAGAAGAAAGGTTAATTCGTAACGCAGCTGAACGAGAGAGAAATCGAGTTTACTTTTTTGCGCCTTGCTCTTTAAGCCATTCAACGACTTCCTTATTATAGCTATTCATGGCAAACTTCAAGACGGAACCATATTGACCTCTTGCATTGATGTCTGCACCCTTGGAAACGAGCCATTTAACCGTTTCCAGATCGCAGTACCAAGCGGCAATATGCAAGACTGTTGTTAGGGATAAATTTGCTGCGTTGACGTCCGCGCCGTTGTCAACGAGCCATTTAACCAGTTCCAGATTACCGCTATAAACAGCATAATGCAAAACGGACGTTCCCGAATCGTCTTCCCTTGAATTGACGTCTGCGCCTTGATATACAAGCCATTTCACCATTTCCAGTTGTCCATTACTGGCAGCGAAAAATATTCTGTCGTTAGCCCATTGAGCCTTATCTTTGATATCTACGCCATGTTCCAACAGCCATTGAACTATTTCAACAGAACCACTGATAAGAGCGTCGTGTAGAATGGTTAAACCATTTGCATCTATGGCGTTGACGTCCAGACCCTGGTTTACAAACCATTGAACTAACTCCAGATTCCCGCTTAGAGCGGCAAAATGCAATGTCGTACCGCCAGTATCATTTTTTGCATTCACGTCCAACCCTTGTTTTACAAGCCATTGCACCAGTTTCAAATTACCGCTTACAGAGGCAAAATGCAGAACCGATGATTCGCTGTTAGTTTTATAGTTGACGTCCAATCCTTTATCAACAAGCCATTTGACCAAGTCCTGATTACCGCTAAATGCGGCGAAATGCAATACCGTTTCGTTGCTGTCTGTTTTTGCATTGACGTCCGCGCCCTGCGAGACAAGCTCTTGAACCAGTTTCAGATCGCCTTTATCTGCCGCATAGTGCAGCAAATTGGCTTCTCTAACAGTTTTGTATGTTAAGTCATAATTTCCAGATTGAATCATCTGGTCAAAGCGTATAATACCGTCTTCTCCAAATACCAATTGAATCATTAATTGCTTAGGCTTATCAGAATTCTCTGCGCCGTAACACAAACCGGCAAGCGCAGTCAAACAGGCAAATATAACGCTCAAAATGGATGTGCGATTAATCATGATTCTACGTTGAATATAACAAAAGACAAACGGAAAAACGGCGTTCGCGCGAGACAAACGATGGACGATATATCATATTATAGGCGATTTCGGTGGTTTATGCAAGAGCGATTAAATGTATATTAAAAGAGGGGGGGCAAATTAACCCCGAAGGGGTTGCATTTCTATAACCGGCGGTTTTCAACCACCGGGGAAAGGGATGCGACAAAATAAAAAATCGACAAATACTCTTTTTCTTCCCTCCAGCGCCTAAAGGCGCCGGGGGGGAAGAAAAAGAGGTTGACTCGATTGGGAGGGCTTTTTGGGGAGAGCTTCACCGTCCGTAGACTAAAGTCGACGGTTATAGAAATGGAGTGTCTTCGAGACGCGGTTTTATATTCATCATTTCAAACGCTTTTCCCTATGCCGTCTTAATTCCCCCGTCGCCGCGTTTCCAATTGACAGGGCAGACTTCGCCGTGCTGTTCGTAAAACTGAAGCGCGTCGACCATGCGGAGTTCTTCGTCGACGTTTCTGCCAAAGGGGAGATCGTTAATCGTTTCGTGCCGGACGATGCCGTCTTTGTCGATTAAAAACAGACCTCGCAGAGCCATTCCGCCCGGCAGGAGAATCCCGTACGCCCGGGAGATTTCCTTGTCGAAGTCCGAAATGAGCGGGTACGTCAGCTGACCCAGCCCGCCCTTGTCCCGGGGCGCGTTGACCCACGCCAGATGAGAGTACTGGCTGTCGGTCGAACAGGCTAACACCTGAACGTTTCTCGACTCGAAATCCGCGATGGCGTCTGAAAATCCGTGCAGTTCCGTCGGGCAGACGAACGAGAAATCCAGCGGATAGAAAAACAGAACGACGTATTTCCCGCGATAATCTTTCAGCGACACTGTACCAAACGACTTATCCGGCATTATCGCCTGCGCGGTAAACTCCGGCGCAAGCTGCGTTATTAGACTGCTCATTAAAAATCTCCTGTTGATAAAATTGGAAATAATTTTGTACAACAGGAGAATTATAGGGGGACGGGGAAGATTGCGGCGAGCCGGGGTGCGTAAGCCCCCGGAAGAACCGCGTAGCGGTTAAATTTGTTTATAATTTTAGAAAATAGACAAATTGCGAATTCATTTGTACAATAAAGCGGGCGATACGCTCGCGAACCGAACTCAACCATGTGCAATAGAAGTCAAACCGGGGGCTTTCGCACCCCGGCTCGCCGTTCTTCCTGGTTATCATGTCCAGAAGAAAGGTTAATTCGTAACGCAGCTGGATGAGAGAGAAATCGAGTTTACTCTTTTGCGCCTTGCTCTTTGAGCCATTCAATGACTTCCTTATTATTGCTATTCATGGCAAACTTCAAGACGGAGCCAATCTGGCTTTGTGCATTGATGTCTGCGCCCTTGGAAACGAGCCATTTAACCGTTTCCAGATCGCAGCGGGAAGCGGCAATATGCAAGACGGTAATTTTGTGATTATCTGCTGCGCTGACGTCTGCGCCTTTTTCCACAAGCCATTTAACCAGTTCTGTATTCCCGGTTGATGCGGCAAAATGTAAAGGCGTCATTCCATCAATGTTTTTTACGTTGACGTCAAGCCCTTGTTCAACGAGCCATTTTACCATTTCCAGTTTGCCTCTGGCTGCGGCGCCAGTCAAAGCTGTACTGCCATGGGTTTCTGAATGGACGTCCGCGCCTTTTTCAACAAGGAGCTTAAGGAAATCCAAATCGCAGTTTCTTGCGGCGCTCAGGATTACATATTTGTCTTTTATAACATCGTCAGACGACTTGGACAAGAGATAAAGCGCCATTGCCTGATTTCTGTTTTGAATAGCTATCAGCAAGGGGGTTCGACCGGCAACGTTTTTTGCATTGACGTCTGCGCCCTGTTCTACAAGCCATTTGACCAGTTCCAGATTGTCGCTTTGAACGGCATAATACAAGACCGACTCGCCAGCTCTGTTTCTGGCATTGAGATATACGCCCTTTTTCACAAGCCATTTAACCATTTCCAAATTACCGCTTGCGGCGGCAAAATGAAGAAGCGTGGTTTTTTCGACGGTATCAGCGTTGATGAACAATCCCTTTTTGATAAGCCATTTGACCAAATCCAGATTACCGCTTATGGCGGCAAAATGCAAAACCGTCAATCCACGGTCAGTTTTAGCGTCGATGTCAGCGCCTTGTTTTATAAGGCTCTTGACCAACTTCTGATTACCGCTAAATGCGGCGCAATGCAAAACCGTTTCGCCAAATATGGTTTTCGCATTGACGTCCGCGCCCTGCGAGACAAGCTCTTGTACCAGTTTTATATCGCCTCTTATTGCGGCATAGTGCAGCAAACTGGCGCCTTTAGCTGCTTTGAATTTTAAATCATATTTCCCAGTATGAAGCATTTGCTCAAAATGTTTAACAGCAAAATCTTCAAATATCGATTTAAACAGTTCTTGCTGAAATGGATTCTCCGCGCCGTAACACAAACCGGCAAACGCCGTCAAACAGGCAAACATAACGCTCAAAATGGATGTACGGTTAATCATAATTCTACGTTGAAAGTAAGATGAAAACGAACGAAGAAAACAGCGTTTGCGCGAGGCAAACGATGGGCTGTATAGTCATATTATAGCGATACCGGCGGTTAATGCAAGAGCGATTAAATGTATACTAAAAGAGGGGGGGACAAATTAACCCCGAAGGGGTTGCATTTCTATAACCGGCGGTTTTCAACCACCGGGGAAAGGGAAGCGACAAAATAAAAAATCGACAAATACCCTTTTTCATTCTCTCCCGTCGCCGCAGCGACGAGAGGGAATGAAAAAGAAACTGACTCGATTGGGGAGTATTCGGGGGCCTCGCTGTCCGTAGACTAAAGTCGACGGTTATAGAAATGGCGTCTCTTCGA
>JAZRTH010000834.1:0-2428 GCA_045651945.1 Thermoguttaceae bacterium | reverse complement strand
GACGCGTTTGCTCCAAAACCTGACGCTGCTGCAATTCCAACAGTTTCAAGTCCTCAATAGAAACCTTGCTCTGCGGCTTGTCCTCGTCGGGTTTGTCGACAGAATCCGGCTGAGTGTCTTCCGATTCGTTCGCCCTGTTCATCGCCAGAATTGCCAGCTGTTCCGCCTCGTTGAGCGTATCGAGAATCTGCTCTAACCGCTCCGTCGCCTCGTTTTGACAGACGGCAATCGTCTCCGCGCTTTGTCCATGCTGAATGAACTCGGCGGCTTGAACCATATACGCTCGAGTTTGTAACAACGTATCTGTTACAACGGTCATGTTGGGAGCGTCCAGCGACCCGACCCTGTCAGCCAACTCCTGCTGACGGCTTGCCAGCGTCGCCGTTTCGTTGTCGTCGTCCTTTTGAATGGACTTTGTCGCCTCGTTGAGCGTTACCTGTTGATCGTAAATCTGTTCGACTTCCGCCTTGAGTTCCAGCCGCTTTTGCGCGGCGTCGTCTCCAGAGGCAGAGAGAATCGCCCAGGCTCGGTCGTAGATTTCCCGCAAATGGACGATAGCCGCGCTGGCGCTGACCGCGTTGTTCGTCTCCAGCGCCTGAGCGTAAACCGGACGCAGCAGCGGAGCGTCGAGAACTTTCACCGTTTGCTGTAACGCCGCCGACCATTTCGCCGCTTGCGGCTGCGATTCCGTCTGCTCGTACGCCGCCGCGGATTCCGACGCCTGAGCCAGCCACGCCTGCGTCTGAACAGCCGTCTGCGGAACGACGGTCGCGACAGTCTCAATCGCCTCCGGCGTCATTCCGTTTCGAATCTGTTTCTCAAGGGACAAAACTGTGTGACGAATCTCTTTGAACGACTCGCACAGCTCCCGGTACTGGCGCCACTGTCCAAACGAGTCCGCCGCCAGCGTCAGTTCCTCAGACAGCTTTTGGATGAGTTCTTTCAGCCGGCTTTGCGCGTTCCGGTCGGACGCGTCCAAAGCGAGAATCGCAAAAAGCCGGGCGATTTCGTCGTGATACTGCGACTGCAGCTTTTCCAGCCGACGCCCCGCCGACTCGAGGTCGACAAGCGTTCTGCCCCACGGCGCGTGGTTCATCTTGACCCGTTCGACCAGCGCCGCCAGCTGACCGCGGACGCCGTCTTTCTCGCCCCACGTCTGACGGGCGAACTCGTCGTACAGCCCCGCCGCCGCTGCCGGGTTCGATTCATTTTGCGCCTTGGAAAGCGTGTCCAGCGCCCGGCGCAGTTCAGAACCGATTCGGATTCGGGCGGCGACGAGAATCTTGTTGAGTTCTTCCGCTGTTACAACTTTCAGCCGCAGCAGCGCGCTCTCGCCTTCTTCCATGCGCGTGTCGACCGCTTGCGCCATCACGTCCAGCTGAGCGCCCGGCTGCAGTTCCATGGTCGATAAATTCAGAGCGGTCGTTTCCGTCCGTTCCTTCGGCGGACGCTTGATCGACTCGTCCTGAAACGCGTCCCAAACCGGCTGACGCTGATACACGATTTTCGCCGGTTTGACGCCCGTCTGGATTTCCTCCGGCTTGAGAATTCGCCATCTCACCGACGTCGACACGACCCCGTAATCGTCCGACGAACGAATTTCCAGCGGAATCAAGGCGTCCGCCACGACTTCCATATCCGGCGTTTGACAAGCGATCAGTTCCGCTTTCGGCGCTTCGTCCTGTGTAACGTCGATCGTCTGCCATATCGTCTCACAGGTCGAGGATAGTTCTTTTTCTTTATCTTCGGACGAAATAAACGCTCTGTATTGAGCGGACGAGTTCCAGCGTCGTTCCGCTTTATAGACATTTTCCGCGTTTGGAACGCGTTCCAGCGGAATCGTTTCCTGCGAGTTATCCTCGTTATTAATTATCTGTATTGACGCCTGCATATTGTCAACAGCGTTCTCGATTGTTACAGTAAATCGAACTGTCGAACCGGCAGGGACAGCGGCGTCTTCGTTAGAGGGTACGTCGAACGCGCCGGTCATCGTCGCTGCCGGCGGAACAACTCGAATGGTAAAAGATTCGATGTCTGGGGAATCCCAATCCGAGTCGGTACAACCAGGATTGAGCAGTCGCTGCGCTGCAATTTTTGAATTGAACGCCAAAAATACGGCTGTCAGGAACACAACCACTGCGATCAATTCTATAATCCATCGCAGCAACGGAAGCTGACTCATCAGCCATTTATCAAGCCGCCCGGCTTTAAGCGATTGGTCTGCGTTAGAAATTGCCGCTTGAGCCAATTCCGCCGACTCGTTGACCGCTGCGCCTCGCTGTTGAAATTCCAACGCCGCTGTCAGTTCGCCGGGGTGCATTCCAAGATATTGTTCCATCGAGGACGCGGCATTTTGAATCTTCCTTCTCGCTCGTAACAGCAGAACGGTCAAAAAAGCGGCGCTGAGAACGATTTCCAAAATCAGGAT
>JAZRTH010000833.1:0-9896 GCA_045651945.1 Thermoguttaceae bacterium | reverse complement strand
TGGTTCGATTTGTACGACGCGCGTAGTCTCCGGCGTTGGCGTCCCCCAGATCAGCGCGGTAATGCACTGCGCCCAAGCCGCCGACAAGGCGGGCGTTCCGATTATCGCCGACGGCGGCATTCGGTTCAGCGGCGACATTACCAAGGCTATCGCAGCGGGCGCGTCCTGCGTTATGTTGGGCGGCTTGCTGGCAGGGCTGGAAGAAAGCCCGGGAACCAAAATCATTTACCAGGGTCGTCAGTTCAAGACGTACCGCGGAATGGGTTCTCTGGGAGCCATGGTCAAGGGGTCAAGCGAACGCTATCGTCAGGGAAAAACAACCAAAGTAGAAAAACTCGTTCCAGAAGGCGTCGAAGGACGCGTCCCCTACAAGGGACCTCTGGGACCGTTCGTATACCAGTTGCTCGGAGGACTGAGAGCTGGTATGGGTTATTGCGGAACCAAAACCATTCAAGAATTGCGCACGGAAGCGAAATTCGTACAAGTTTCGCCTGCCAGTGTGCGGGAGAACCACCCCCATGACATCACAATTACACAAGAAGCTCCGAACTACTCTTCGGAGGACGTTTTCTAAGTTCATTTCGGTCGCCGACAACGGATTGTCGGTCTTGACCGCAGTTGCAGCGTCAGGCCTCGTTTTGACGAGCCTGACCGCTCCCGCCTTCGCCGATGGATGGCAAGGCAGACACGCTTATTCGACGCCCGTCGTTAATCCGGCGGCGTCAGCTTCTCAAGCGGCTCCGGTAAAACAGGACGCTTCTAAAGAAAAAGTTCATCTGGTTGCTTATACCGCCAACAGCGACAATCTTCAGTGGGCGGCGCCTACTCAGCCTCAGAACATCGGCGTTTCAACCGTTCGCCGAACGGTTCGTCGAACGGCTCCTGCTGCTTCTGCTCCGACAACTTCTGCTCCGGCTGTCAATACGGTAGCTCAAAGCTCCAGTCCGTACAGCGATCCGTTTGGAGACAGACCCGGTCGCAGCGTTCCTTCCGCTCCTGCGATTCAGGACTTGGGCGCTCCCGAATTCGACAGCGATTTGCCAGACGTTGGTTTGCCGGACGGCGCCGCTATGCCAGAATTGGAATCCGTTCCGAGCGCTCCAGCTGTTCCCAATACCATGCCTGATGCAAGCGTTCCCACCCCTCCGGTTATTGAAGACGCTGCGCCTGTCGCTCCTGCTGTTGAAGATACAGCTCCAACCGCCCCGGTTTTGGAAGATATCGCTCCGGAAACTCAGACTTTCGATCCGGCTCCGACAACTCCGTCAAAACCGTCCACTCCGTCAGTCCCGAAACGCTCGGTTGACAGTTCCAGCTTCTCGCCGGCTTTGCCGTCTGTTAAACCGCGCGATATTGAAGCTCCGTTTATCAGCGCTGGCGAAGATCCGCGCAATCGTATGAGAGAAACCTGCCCGCCGGTCAGCAGCCTCAAGCCGATTTCTCAGATTACCAACGACATTGCCGCTCCGGAAGGCGAATTCCCCAACGAATGCACGCTCGGAGACGAACCGTTCACCGGACGCAACTTCCAGCCGATTTGTTACTCCTGGGCTGCGCCTGGATTGGCAATCAACCCGCTGTACTTTGAAGAACCGGCTCTGGAACGATACGGACATTCCTGCTGCCCGATTATTCAACCCGTCATCTCCGCCGGACACTTTGTCCTGACCATTCCCGCCTTGCCGTGGTTGATGGCTATCGACCCGCCGAACGAATGTCAGTACGTCCTGGGATACTACAGACCGGGTGAATGTGCGCCGTACGTGCTCGACCCGATTCCCTTCAGCGTCCGCGCTGCCCTGGTTGAGGGAGGAGTCGCAACAGCTCTGGTCTTCCTGATCCCGTAAGACAAAATAAAAAAGAGCGCTCTGTGGTTTGAGCGCTCCAATAAAACCGATTAGAAAAAAACATTCTGTTTGGTTTGGTTTCCGAGTCCCTGGCAGCGAAAGTTGTCAGGGACTTTTATTTGCATTGCCTGAATAGACCCTATTCTGCGTCTGTTGATTCGACGTTAGTTTGAACTTTTTGGAACGCAGAAGGATTCTTCGGCATGTGCTGCCACGCCTTCAAAAGGGCAAATCCGCCGATAACGGCGATAACCGTCAAAACGATAGCCGGCGTTACCTTCCAGTACAGCCAGTAACCAGCAGCGAACAGCGTCGCGTAAATGGCAACGCAGCCCAGCAGCGAGCAGAGCAATCCCATCGGGACAGGCCATTTTTCTCCGGTTGTCGGAATCGGGTTGCCTTCTTTTTCAGCAACTTCGTAAACGCGCTTCCAGCCGGGACCGCCCGCCTGAGATTTCTCAGCGAATGCGCGCAGTGTTTCCTGATCGCAGGGTTTGGTCAGCAGCGTAACCGTAATCCAGCCGATCGTTACGATAACAACGCTCATAACCAGCTGATATCCAGGTACGAGTGAGAATTGCAGCGATGGCAGAATTTGAGTAACGCCGTCTTTCACAACAACGTTTCCGGCTTCGTCCAGCAGCGGGAAGAATTTCTGGCACAGCGAAAGATGGAACATCTTGAAGTAAACGGCAACCGGGAAGGCGATGCTCATAGCGGCAATTTCCGACCAGGCGTTGATTCTCCACCAGAACCAGCGCAGCAGGAAGATAGCTCCAGTACCAGCGCCAATCATAACGATAATTTCGAACGCGGTCAGAGCCGATTTCAGGTTCAAGGCGACGAAGCTGGCGAGAACGATTTGAATCACAATCCAGATTCGACCGACCATAACCATGTTCTTCTCAGAGGCGCCTTTGTTGATGAATCGCTTGTAGAAGTCATTGACCATGTACGAAGAACCGAGGTTAAGGTGAGTCGCAACGGTTGACATGTACGCAGCGAACAGAGACGCAACAACCAAACCGAAAATACCGTGCGGAAGCAGGGTAATCATGGCGGGATATGCCATATCGTTTTTAATCAGTTCAGGAGAAAGCGTGCCGGAACTGAGCGTAGCTTGAATGTCCGCAACCGTCGGGAAGACGATCAAGGACGCCAAAGCGACCAGAATCCACGGCCAGGGTCGAACGGCGTAATGGCAAATATTAAAGAAGAACGTCGCGCCGATGGCGTTGTTTTCGTCTTTTGCGGAAAGCATGTGCTGAGCGGTGTAGCTTCCTCCGCCGGGTTCAGCTCCAGGATACCACGCGCCCCACCACTGTACCAGCAGCGGGATGAGCAAGACGGTAATTACGATGGACGGGTCTGACATGTCCGGCAAAACGGAGAGTTTATCTGCAACAGCCGGGTGAGTAAACAGAGGCTGAAGACCTCCAACGTGCTGGACGGCAACGACAGCTGCCGCAACCGCGCCGGTCATGGAGATGATAAACAGAACGAAGTCCGCCCACAAAACCGCGCCGAATCCGCCGGTTGCAGAGAAAATAACGGTAATCGTACCGGCGACAATAGCGGTTACCCAGTCTGGAATGCCGAGTGTAACGCCGAAAATCTTGAGGACAGCCAACGTAACGTTTCCCATAATGAGGATGTTGACCAGCATGCCCAGATAGACGGTTCTGAATCCGCGGACGAACGCGGCGCTTGCTCCGCTGTAACGCTTTTCGTAGAATTCCAGGTCGGTCATGACGCCCAAACGCCGCCACAGAGCGGCGTAGATAAACACGGTCGTCAAACCGGCGGGAAGGAACGCCCACCAGCACCAGTTCCCGCTAACGCCCTGTTCACGAACGAGCTGCGTTACCAGGTTTGGGGTGTCGGCGGCGAACGTTGTCGCTACCAAAGAAAAGCCCAAAAGCCACCACGGCATTGAGCGTCCGGAAAGAAAGAATTCCTGAGTGTTTTTGCTCGCTTTACGCATCGAGATGAACGTAATGGTCATAATCAGACCGATAAACGCTGCAATCAAAGTCCAGTCGAGCCAATTGAGCCTTTCCGACAAACCGGTTAAAAAGCTGGTGGTTGCCGGAACGTCGTTTGCTAATAGTAAATCCATAGTAATTCAAAAGGGTAAGGGGTTGATGTTAGTAGCTATTAGCCTCTAGCTATTAGCTAGTAGCTAGGAGCTAGAAACTCTTATACTCTACATTTCACAATAACCTTCCGGACATGCTCCGGTTTGTCAACGTAAATCATGGAAGCGTGCAGGTCGTCGGGACAGAAAATCGCCAGTTCTCCCGCGTTGACGACAACTTTATTGGGTGAGTCGACGTCTTCGGCGAAAAACGGCATCGTTTCCAGCTCAAACAGTTCGCAGTCGCCCTCGGCGTTGTACGGCGTTTTAACCGCCAGCGACGGAGCGTATTTGACTGCGCCCATGTATTCACGACCGATAACGACGCAATGGATGTCGACGTACTTTTCGTGCTTTTCGATAACCGCTTCTCGCGGAGAGTGGGACTCGTATTCCAACACGTTGATATAGAGTCTGTCTCCAGCGTCGTCGGTTTCGATTTTGGTAATGCCGTTGGAAAGAGCGGTGAAATCCGCCTGCTTGAGAAATTTCAAACCGTCTCGGACGGATTCCGGATACGCGCTGAAAACGTCGCTGTCCGGGTCGAGTTGTGCGAGGTTGTACTTCATGTTCAAAAACGATAGAAAAAAGTCTTTTGCGTTTTCTGTCGACTGAGAAGAAATTGCGTATAGGTATATTTGTTCTCTATAATCCGTCAACAGTATAATAAATCTAGTATAACATATTCAAACGGTTTTGAATACCACCCCGGCGGGAATTAGATGTATCTTTTAAATAAAAATGATAAAGAATCGGATTTATAACCAAAAAAACGAGGCGATGAGAGGGGGAAAAACGGGCGTTTCGTCTTGCTATTCTTCCTTTCTACTTGACAAATCCGAAATAATTGATTATAATAATTACTGTATAGAAAGTTCCGAAAAACAGAACTATTTAGTGAGTAATGAAAATAAACCTGCGGAAAATAATCGAAACTGACGTATTCGACCACCTCATTTTAGAAGAGGCGTTGTCGTCGTATGGTTCTGTACGCGGGAAAATAAATCGCTTGCTGGCAAGCGGGGAAATCATTCGCGTTAAAAAAGGGATATACGTATTTCCAGAGTATTTGCGCCGCAACGTTTTGGACGTCTGCGTTTTGGCTAACATGATTTACGGACCCAGTTACGTCAGCGCGGATTTCGCTCTTGCTCGATACGGACTTATCCCGGAGACGGTCAAAGTAATTACGTCTGTTACAACGGGGCGTTCGCGAACGTTCTCGACGCCGTTGGGGCGCTTTGACTATCGCTCGCGTTTAAGCGCGGATTATTGCGTTGGATTTACCAGCGCGTTTTCCGGTCCGTATGGGTATTTAATCGCAACGCCGGAAAAAGCGATTTATGACAAGGCTGCTTTGGACTCCCGGTTTGATGGAACGGGAATAGAAGAATATCTGGAAGACGATTTACGAATCGACCGTGCGGATTTGGAACGTTTAAACGTCCCGCAGCTTGAAGAATTGCATGCCGCCGCTCGAGGACGAATGAAGAAACTAACCTCTTTTTTATTGGATATAAACCGATGAATCCAAGCATTGAACAAGCGTTAAAAAAATATCGTTGTCAGAATGTAAACGAATACATTGCGGCTATAAGAGAGATTATGCAGGAACTGGCTCTGCAAGGGCTTTGGCGAGCCGGCTTTTTTGACCACGCCGCATTTTATGGCGGGACGGCTCTGCGAATACTCTATGGTTTAGACCGCAGCTCAGAAGATATGGATTTTTCTCTTTTGAGTTCAGACTTGAATTTCCGTATGAGTTCCTATTCCGCCGCATTAAAGCAGGAGTTGGAAAGTTACGGTTTCCCGGTCGAGTTTTCCGAGAAAAAGAAAACTCACGAGTCGGCGATTGATTCCGCATTCTTAAAAGGAAACACTCTGACGGAATTAATCTCGATTGGATTGACACCAGATAAGTTACAGCAAGTCTGTTCAAATAACGTCATAAAAATCAAGTTGGAAATTGACCTCGATCCGCCGCCGGGCTTTCAAACGGAAAATAAGACCTTGCTTTTCCCTGTTCCTCATACGGTTAAAACATACGTTTTACCGGATTTGTTAGCAGGAAAGCTTCACGCGATTCTATATCGAAAGTGGGGAAACCGGGTTAAAGGGCGCGACTGGTACGATATGGTCTGGTACGCTTCCAGACATCCAATTGTCAATTTGTTACATCTTGAACAGCGAATACGACAATCGGGAGATTATCAATTCAAGGGGAGTTTGACGTTAGAACGGTTAAAAGAGCTTCTTCATAACGCAATCGACAAGATTGACATTGAAAACCTGAAACAGGACGTTTATCCGTTTGTTGCCGATCCAAATTGCATGGACGTCTGGAGCCGCGAGTTTTTTCACAACGTTGTAGAGTTGTTTAAGTCTGAATAGCAGATAATCCTTCTGACGATCAGACGACATCCGCAGCGTCAGAAGGTCAAGTCAACCCGGGAATAGACGTCCCGGATTGCTAAAATCAAACGGAGCTAGCGGCGTTAGCTCCGTTGAATACTCTTACACTCATTCTGTCGGAACTTTGTCAATTTCTTTAGGCATGCGTTCAAACGCCTTGTCCATTTCAGGGTTGTTGACGATAACAGACACCGACGCCGATTTGACTCTCTCTAATTCTGAAGGAGAAAGTTTTATCGATAAAGTACGTTGGAGTTTGCTGTAGATACAAACAGTATTATCAACGTTGATAACAGGATCTTGAATAAATGTTAAATATGGCGCTATGACTATTACGTCACTCTCGAAATCAAATTTCTTATTAGCATAGTATGATGGGTTTACATCTAATCTGGTTGTTGATTCCCCAATTGATTCTGAATATTTATAATATCTTGCAAAAAAGCCAGACATTAAATTGATGATGTTGTCTTGTTCCTCTAACTTAATGCGTTGACATGCTATTTCGTCTTTTGAACTATCCAAAAGTGAAATGTTAGCAACTGGATAAATACCTTCATAATAAGCAAGCGGGATGGCGAATTTTTTAGGAAGTACATACGTATCAAACTTTAAAGAATTGTAATCCCCAGAAACGCCAGAGCAAATACAAAACGGTAAATTAGGCTCTCCAAATGAACGAATGTCATGTTCATTACTAAAGAATTTATTCCCCGAATTATCTAGTCTTGTATTCACAACAAAACTGCTATGAGATATGGCAGACTTATCTAAGATGGGTTTAATGCGTTTAACAAAATCCAAATAACGATCTCGATTAACGGAGACTATGATATTAACCTTATATTCAATCTCATTGCCTTTTTGTGTGATTTCAGGCTTCCCGTCAAACTCAATGTCAAATAAACGATAGGGGAATTCCTCTTTCCGGAGAAAGTTTGCCAGGAACAACGCGCCATTCTTTTCGGATTCTGATTTCGTAGCCGCTTTACCGGCGAGGCTGGCGCCGTCAATGGAGACAGTCTGACCGCCTTCGGACAACTTCAGTTTTTTCGTCAGCGACGTTTTAACGACAGTAGCGCGAATCTTGACGGTAGCCAAGCCGTTTTCAATCTTGCGGCTAAGAACAGAGTACTTTTCCACGTAGGCGCTGCTGGCTGTGAGAATCTGCTCAATCAGTTCGTCGTTTTCAACGCGGGATTGAGCGTCTACAAGGGAACCGACTACTTCTTCAACGGCGCAGCGCAGAGCGTCTTTTTTCGCTTCCGCAAGCGTCTCTCCTGCGCCTTCTACAACCACGACAACGTTATTCGGATTGCTGTCTTCTTCTGAAACTCCCTCTGCATCGTCTGAGCCAAAACCGTTGAGCGGATCGCTGGCGCCTTTGTTAAGGCTTTTGATGTATTCCTGATCTTCTTTTGAAAGCGATGAAACAGGAAAACTGTATACAGAGCCGTTTGCGGTCTTGAGCTTGACTTTTGAACTGTCGGTTTCGCTCATTCCAACATAGTCGGCGGTAACTTTACGCCCTTTGCTGTCCGTCCAGACGCGAGCCTGAACCAACGCTGTGAAAAGGGAAAACAGTATAACGGCAGAAAACAACGCTTTTTTCATGATAATCCTCTATTTTGTTTTTTATTCTATTTCGATTGAACTCAGTTCGTTGGAACCTGGTCAATTTCCTCTTCCATGCGTTCAAACGCCTTGTCCATGTCGGGATTGTTGACGCTAACCACTATTTTTGCTGAACGAACTTTTGACAATTCATCAGGCGATAAAACGACAGAAATGTCAAAAACGCTGGAAAGAATAATTTCATAGTTGTCTTTATGTCGATATGGAGCGATAACGCACCAGCCAATGCCATAATAATCATATTTCAAATTTAAAAGCGTAGACTCCTCAACCTTGTAAGGGTTTACAAGATCAATTCTGCGATACATGGACGGCATCGCGTTGAAAGGTTCTGTATCAATACTCTTGAAACCAAGTATGGCTCTTTGAGATGCAATAACTTCATTGTTGCCGTTTAAGAGCATAACGACTATGACCGGAGCGACTCTTTTATAATAACCTAACGGAACGCTAAACTTTTGAGGAAGCTCATACGCGTCAAATTTTAGCGAATGATAGTTTCCAGTAACGTTAGTACATAAGTAAAAAGGCAAGTTGACGCCTTTATAATTATATTCCGGCGCCTTGTACTGTAAATTTGTGATGATGTTGTTGTTTGCGCTTTTCGTTTCTATCGCAAAACTCTTTTTCTCAATGGCGTATTTGTCAATAATTGGTTTGAGCCGTTTTACGAAATCAAAATAACGGGTGCGATTGACAGACGCTTCCAGGGTGATTGTATAAATGACTTCGCCTCCCTTATGAGCGATTTTGGGCTGACCGATAACCTTCGTGTCCAGTAAACTATAGGGAAACTCTTCGTTTTTGAGGAAATTTGCAAGGGACATCGCGCCGCTTTTTTCGGAATCGGCTTTTGAAGAAGCCATGCCTGCTAAATTGGCGCCGTCGACGGCAAAAGTCAGCCCTTCGCTTGAATGTTTGAATTTTTTGCGTAAAGGCGTTTTAGGTACAGCTGCGCGCAATTTGACGGTAACCAGCCCATTCTCTTTTTTGGCGGAAAGGATTTCGTATTTTTCAATATATGCGCTGCTGGAAGAAAGAATTTGTTCTACCAATTCGTCATTTTGGGCTCTTGTTTGAGCGTCAGCTAAAGACCAAAGCGTCTGCTCGACGGCGTTTCGTATAGCGTCTTTTCTGGCGTCTGCCATGGTGTCGCCAATGCCTTCGACAACGACAACTGCATTATCGGGATTTGAACTGCTGTCCGGCTCAATATTTTTCTGCGATTGGTAATTGCTGTTTTTAGAAGCTGGCTTGGCGTTTTCCTCTGATGCGAAAGCGTTGTTCTGGACGTTATCGGCATCTTGCACCGAGCGGATATAGTTCTGATCCGCCTGCGACAAATTTCTCACAGATACGCTAAGAACTCTTCCAGAACGCGTTTTTATCCGTATTTTTGAGGTGTCGTTAGACGAGACGCCAATATACTCCCCGTCTATTTGATTTCCCTTGACGTCTGTCCATATACGGGCTTGAGCCAAGGCGGCAAAAAGAGAAATAATTGTAACGGCAAAAATCAACGCTTTTTTCATGACGCCCCCTCTTTTATCTGTTTATTTTTCTCGATTGTGAACTCAGTTTGTTGGAACTTGTTCAATTTCGCTTTCCATGGTCTTAAACGCCTTGTCCATTTCCGGATTGTTGACGATAACGGCAATTTTGGCGGAACGCACTTTTGCCAACTCGGCAGGGGTCAAAACGACAGAAACGACAAAAATCGAAGTGTGTATAATGCGATGCCTGTCGTCGCTGTCGCGGCGATATGGAGCGAATACGCACCAACCCTGGTTTGTAAATTTGTTATTATATCGAAATTTTAAAACTCTAAGTCGGATCGTAGCCATGTCGTTCTGTGAGCCAAGGAG
>JAZRTH010000832.1:0-2549 GCA_045651945.1 Thermoguttaceae bacterium | reverse complement strand
GGGAAAACGAAGCTCTGCTTTACATGCAGAACAGCCCTGACGCTGACATTGAAATCGTAGTTCCGAGCATTTCCATCGTTGCGGAACCGCCGGTATCCATCGTTGACGCCAACGTTGACAAGAAAGGCACCCGGGCGATGGCTCAGGAATACCTGGAATACCTGTATGAACCGGAAGCTCAGGAAGTCATTGCGAAGAACTTCTATCGTCCGTCCGATGAAACTGTCATGGAAAAGAACAAAGAGAGATTCCCGGAACTGAGACTGTTCAAAATCGACGACGTTTTTGGCGGTTGGGAGAAATCTCAGAAGGACTTCTTCAACGACAAGGCGCTGTTTGATCAGATTATGAAATAGTGAGGCAGTTGCGAGTTGCGAGTTGCGAGTTGCGAGAAAAATTCTTGCAGCTCGCATTAAGCGCATACAACTAAAATCAAAGAGGTTAACCATGGCTCGTAAACGAAAACGTCATCACGTTCTGCCGGGATTCGGACTGACGCTTGGATTCACGACGTTTTATTTAAGCGTGCTGACGGTAATCCCGCTGGCGTTGCTTTTTTTGCGTTTTTCCGGCGTATCATGGGCGGAATTCAAAGAGACGATTTTTGAACCCCGCGTCATGGCGGCGTTTCGTTTGACGTTCGTAGCGTCCTTTTTGGCGGCAGTTACCAACGCTGTATTTGGATTCCTGGTCGCCTGGGTGCTGGTACGCTATTCCTTCCGCGGAAAGCGGGTTATCGACGCTATCGTCGATTTGCCCTTTGCGCTGCCGACGGCGGTCTCCGGCATTACGCTGACAGCTCTGTACGCGCCGACCGGCTGGATTGGACGTTTTCTGCCCTTTGAGGTTTCGTATACCGCCATCGGTATTTACATCGCCTTGACGTTTATCGGCTTGCCGTTTGTCGTCCGCGCCATGCAGCCGGCTTTGGAAGAAGTCGACAAGGAGCTGGAAGAGGTTTCAGCGTCTTTGGGCGCGACGCGCTGGCAGACGTTCTGGAAGGTCATTTTCCCGACGGTGGCGCCGTCGCTGCTGGCGGGCTTTACGATGGCGTTCGCCCGCGCTATTGGCGAATATGGGTCTGTCGTGTTTATTGCCGGCAACATGCAGGGCAAGACGGAAATTCTGCCTTTGATTATTTTCTACAAGTTGGGAGAACACGACTATATCGGCGCGACAACCGTTGCGGTTTCGATGCTCGTAGCGTCGTTTGCGCTGCTGTTTTTCATCAACATGATTCAGCTTTGGGGATCCCGCTATAAGGACGAGGAGAATTGATTCGATGAGCGCTATAGACTATAACAAATGCCACATCACGTTTTGCGCCGCGCCGAGTAAAAAATCTCAGCCGTTGGCAGCGTCCAAAGAGGGGGCGCAGCCGAAAGCTCAGCATCCGCCGAAATACAAAAGCCCGCTGGAACGCCGTCTGGAAAGCACGACGGAACCGCGCTGGGTTCGGTATCTGCTGACGTTTTTGGCGTTGGGATTCCTGTTTTTGTTCCTGGTTCTGCCGCTGATTTTCGTATTTGCTCACGCGTTTAACGCCGGGTGGAAGGTGTACTGGGCGGCTCTGGTCGAACCGGACACGCTTTCCGCCATTCGATTAACCCTTTTGGCGACGCTGATTGCTGTCCCGCTTAACGTCCTGTTTGGAATCTGCGCGGCGTGGTGCATCGCAAAATTCAATTTCCCCGGCAAGGGAATTCTCGTTACGATTATCGACCTTCCTTTTGCCATCTCGCCGGTTATTGCCGGTATGCTGTTCGTGTTCATGTTTGGAGCAGGGACGTTTTTAGGCGACCTGTTCAACTCCTGGAACATCAAGATAATTTTTGCCGTTCCCGGCATTGTCATTGCAACGACGTTTGTAACGATGCCCTTTGTCGCCAAAGAACTGATTCCGGTCATGCAGGCGCAAGGGACAGACGAGGAAATGGCGGCTCGCGTTTTGGGCGCCAACGGCTGGCAGATGTTCATGCGCGTTACGCTGCCGAATATTAAATGGGGCTTGCTGTATGGGATTATTCTCTGCAACGCCCGTGCGGTCGGCGAGTTCGGCGCCGTTGCCGTCGTCTCCGGACAGATTCGCGGCAGAACGACTACCGTTCCGCTGCATATTGAACAGTTATATAACGAAATCGACCCGATTACTGGCGTAACGGCGGCGTTTGCCGTTGCGTCTCTGCTGACCATGTTGGCGCTGGTAACGTTGGTTTTGAAAACCATTGTTGAAATGAAAACGGATATCAAATGAGCATTGAAGTCAAAAATATCACAAAATGGTTCGGACAGTTCAAGGCGTTGGACAATGTTTCGCTGACGGTCAATTCCGGCGAGCTGGTGGCTCTGCTTGGTCCGTCCGGGTCTGGAAAGACGACGCTGCTGCGAATTATCGCCGGTTTGGAAGCTCCGTCTGACGACGAAGGACAGATCCTCTTCAGCGGCGCAGACGTTTCCGATCACAAAGTCGGCGACCGCAACGTCGGGTTCGTGTTCCAGCATTACGCCTTGTTCAGAAACATGACGGTTTTCGACAACATCGCCTTTGG
>JAZRTH010000831.1:0-5074 GCA_045651945.1 Thermoguttaceae bacterium | reverse complement strand
TGCGTTCTCAATGCGGACGCGCCCACGCCGACCGGGTCAAGCAGAACCGGACGCCCCAGCTCGTTCATGCGCCGCCCTGCCTTGAGCATGGACTCGACCGTTCGGCGGTTAAGCGTTCCTATATTAATCAGCAGTGCGCTGCACAGCGATGCGATTTCCTCGACCTCCGCCGGCTCGTCCGCCATAATCGGCGACGCACCGCAAGCCAGGAGAATATTGGCGCAGTCGTTGACCGTAACGTAGTTTGTAATGCAATGAACCAGCGGAGCCGCCCGCTGGACTTTGTTCAGGTATGAGTGAATCATGGGAATATATGATAATAATAAAACATCAATACAGCGGTTATATCTAATTTATATTTGAATAATATACCCAATTATAATTTTTTGACAATCCAGAGAAAAAAAGTTCATATCTTATCATAGCAAACTATCTCGATTCAGGTCGGTTTGCAAGTATTTTCATGCGGAGAGAAGAACAACGATTATAATTCAATAATCGGGGTATTGATTTTTTCTTTTCAGGTTTTATAATTCTTAATAAAACGATTCAATCATTTAACTTTTATAACCATTGCCGAAATGCGCGTAATAATATCCGATATTCTGTTGGTATGTTTAGTTATTTGTATAATAATTTCTCTTATCAGATATTATATAAATCGTAAATTGAGCTGCGCCTTAAATTATGTTAAAGATTCGTCCAGGTATAGAAAGACAATTCAAAAATTTCAACGACAGAATGAAGATTTTTTTGCTGATAAACTCCCGCCGCGCGTTCGGAAGTTGTCGTTTTTACTGCAATTTGCCTGGCTGTTTTGTTTTTTAGGACAGGTTCGTCGATTAGAACATCGAGATGACGAGCGCAGACGCCCTATTCTGATTGGAGGCAGAGGCGTTCCTATTCAGGATCTGCCCGGCGGACCAATTATTGTATTTGTTTTCTGGGAGATATTTCTTCTTATCTCAATATTTTATTTAACGCTTTGTAAAGAATCTGACTACGTTTCAGGTTTTTTATTGATAGCGGCTCCTGTTTGCTATTGGCTGTATTATTTTTTCGTCGGGTTAAAAACTATTTTACTGTTAAAATACGGTTGCGCTACTCGAGGAATTATAATTTGCCCTTATTTAGATAAATACGTATTGTTTATAGACAAGAATAATAATTTGCGTATAATCCCGTATCGGGATTATTCAACAAAAGATAAAAAAACAGGAAAATCGGTTCTGGTTTTATACAACGACAGGAATTCAAAACAAGCTATTGTTTATGACGGTTTACAAGAGTGGAAACAGCTGGAATTGACCTCATCCAATGAATTTACATTACCCAAAACCCGGTATCGGCTTGTTTTGGCAGTTGTAATTGGGATGATAATTCTTATTGCATTATCTTTTTCTGAAAATGTAAAGAATAGCATATTAATGTTAATCAGATTTTATTGAGTTCTTTACTCCGGGGGGCTTGTATTGAGCAAAGAGAATTCTTATAATAACAATTGTCATGGAATACAACGCGTACAGACGCTTTCATGAACAATCATTTTTTATTCTGTTGACCCCTGTTATTTAAGGACGATTAACGTTATGAATACAACTCGCCGAGAATTTTTATCAAGCGCTGCGATTCTGGGCGCGGGATGTCTGCTGACGTCTGCGAACGGGTTTGCGCTGGCGGACAACGCGCCGGCTCCAGCGCCGCTGCCGCCGTCCCCGATTCAGTTTCCGCCCGTTGCGGCAAAGGACGTAAAGTACATGCTCAACTTTCATCGCGGCGGCGGGAATTCGCGTCCGGAAAACACGTTGGAAACCTTTCTTTGGGCGTGGAATCTCGGCGCGTTCCCGGAATGCGACGTCCAGTTTACCAAAGACGGCATTCCCGTCTGCTTTCACGACGGCAAGCTGGGGCGAATCCTCAAGCACGAAACGGACGAGATCAAAAACAAAACGGTTAGCGACCTGACGTGGGACGAAGTCCGCCGGCTGGACGTCGGGAAGTACCTCGGCGACCAGTTCAGCCCGGAACGAATGCCGACGCTGGAATCGGTCTTTGCCGCCATGAAGGGATCGCCGGAACGGATTCTCTATATCGACGAAAAGGGACTGTCCCGCGCGCAGGCGGAGCTGATCGCCCAGCTCGTCCGCGCTTACGGACTGCAAAAGCAGGCGTTTTATACGAGCGGTTCCTATAAGAAGATTCTCGAATGGAACGACATCATTCCCGACGGCTCCGGCATGCACTGGATGGGAATCGTCTGGGGCAAGTTCAGCCCGGAGAATCTGGAAAAGCGATTCGAGGAATTTCGCGCCAACAACTTCCGCGGCATGAATCACCTGAACTGTCACATTCAAACGGACTTGTCCAAAGACGACCCGTTCACGCCGTCGAGCGCCAAACTCAAGGAGATGAACAAGGAATGCGCCGACCGCGGAATCGTCTTCCAGGTCATTACGTGGTCGCAAGGCGACAAAGTCGAAACGTACAAGCGCCTGCTCGACCTCGGCATTACGTCCTTCGCCACCGACTACCCGGAAACGCTTATTGAAGCTGTTTATGGGAAGTAACGCCGGACGTTGTCCGTAGTACGTTAGCTCACGGATTCAACGGATTAGACGGATTTGCGCCGATTAGTTTCCGGTAATATCAGCTTTCATTTTTAAATCATTTTATATTATTTAGAATTAGATAAAATTTTAGATATATTCGTCTTGCCGATTGATTATGAATTTCCAGTAATCAATCGGTGAATATCCGTTTCATCCGCCAAATCCGTGTACGGGCTGACCCGGATACAACCTATGACACTCAACCAAACCCACTCACTCATGAAAAACTTTATTGCATCATTTTTAGCCGCTATTGTTATTAGCGTATCGGTTTTTGCCGCGGATCCGGTCAAGCCGGTATACAGCGTCGTGGTCAGCGATCAAACCAACGCGAACGCGGACTGGGCGTCGGTCGTTACGGCTCTGAAAGACAAGTACGCCGAGAAATTCGACGTCAAAGTCGTTCTCTGGAAAGAACTCTCAGACGCTCTGCCGGCTTTGAAAGAGCAGCAGCCAACGTATATCTGCTTCGTCTGCGCCCCGTCGGAGGCGAAACCCGCGTTTGTCGTCGCGTGCCATAAGCTAACCCGTCAACTGGACGACGACCCCTACACAGACGCCATTTGGGCGATCTTGACCGGGTTTGAACCGGCGGACGCGCTGCGTATCGTCGCCGCGCCCGACATGACTGTTACAACTCTGTGCGCCGCGACCGAAGTCCCGCTCAACGCATTTGACTCCGGAATCTGCTACGACGAGCTGGTCAAAGGCAAAGTCGTCTCCAAGGAGAAGGGCAAGGAAATCGTCGAGAAAGCCGACGGTCCCGCCGACACGACCAAGCCTATTGCCGACGCGATGGCGCAGAATCAGGTTTTTGTTACGTCCGGACACGCCTCGACTCACGACTGGATGATCGGATACACGTACAGAAACGGCTTTTTCGTCTCGGAAAAAGGGCAGCTTTATGGACGCCCCGTTACCGGCGACAAATTCCCAATTACTCAAACCAACGCCAAAATCCACCTGGGCGTCGGCAACTGCCTTATCGGCGGGATTGACGGCGAAAACGCGATGGCGCTGGCTCTGATTCATTCCGCCGGCGTCAATACGCAGGTTGGATACGTCGTTCCGAGCTGGTTCGGATACATGGGCTGGGGCATGCTGGACTATTACGTCGAACAGCCCGGGCGGTTCACCGTCGCTGAAGCGTTCTACGCCAACAATCAGGCGCTGACCTGGAATCTCAACCGCGAGGACTGCCCACGACAGATGAAAAGCGGGCTGGAGTACGACCAGAACGTTGTCGCCATTTACGGCGACCCGGCGTGGCAGAACAAAATCCAGGCTCAGGACAGCGGCTGGAAACAGGAACTGACGTCCAAAGCTCTCGACAACGGGAAGACTGAATGGACGCTGACCGTTACCCCGCTGAAGGGCAAAGACTCGTTCAAACTGCTTTCGTACAACGGATCGCAGCGCGGGAGCCGCCCGATTTTCCAGTTCCTGCCGAAGCGGGTCAAAGGCGTCGAAATTCAGGACGGAAACCCCTACGACGCGGTCGTTACAGACAACTTTATTCTCCTTTCCGCCCCGGACAAATGCCGCGACGGCGAACCGGTCCAGATTCGCTTTATTGCTGATTAACAGTAACTTGTCAAATCAATATACAATCGTCAATCGTTGGATTTTTTAACACGAAAAACACGAAATAAGCGAAAGAGACGAAAGTGTTTAATTTTTTCGTGATTATCGTCATTTTTGTGCTTTTCGTGTTAAAACACCTTTTGGACGGGCAAAACGCCTGCTTACTTTTATGATTAAATTAGATAAATCCAGAGTGTATCGCCCGAGCGAAATCTATTTAATGTTATTTATAGAGCTTTTTCACAATATTAAAAAGAGTCGCTTCTGGTCTTTATTCTTTTTAGTATTATTGCTAATCGCTGACTTTTTCGCGGTTCGGGCTTTGGTATATAATGGGCATATCATAAATCCTAGCAACACCTGGCCTTCGACTACGGGGAAAATTCTTTCTTCTTCAATATATAGAAAAGTAGAATCTGTTGGTAGTGGTAATCGTTTTAGTGTATTTTACATACCAGAGGTTACATATTCATACAACGTTGGCTCCGCCAAATATACCAACGATACTATTTCATATATGATGCCAGTCTTTGTAAACGATAAGATTGAGCCAGCTGCAAGCATTGTAAAATCCTATCCCGTCGGAAAAGTTGTTAAAGTGTACTATAATCCATCTAATCCTCGCAACGCGGTATTATCGCCTAGCGTAGCAAACGGCATTCTTGTTTTGTATATACCTGTTATTATATTTTTGTTTGTTGTAACGTTAGTATATATTGTAAAGGTGTATCTGACGTAATCTATGCTGTAGTAGCGGAGAGAGTATTATAAGATATCAAAAACAGATAGAAACAGAAGAGCGTCCCTTTTCGGGGACGCTCTTTCTTTAACCGTTGCGGCGGTCGGCGTGTGGGGCGACGCTACGCGCCGGTTCTTCTGCG
>JAZRTH010000830.1:0-16626 GCA_045651945.1 Thermoguttaceae bacterium | reverse complement strand
GTTTGTTTTGGACGGCGTCGAACGAATGCGTCAGCGCCCAATTGGCGATCTGGTTGACGCCTTGCGACAATGGGGCGTTGAGATTGAATACCTTCAAAACGAGACGTTTCCCCCGATTCGGGTTCACGGTTCCAAACGCGGTGGGAAAACGACTGTGGCGGGCGCCATTTCCAGCCAATATCTGTCCGCATTGCTCATGGCGGGCGCCGGGCTGGAAAACGATGCGGAAATCGAAGTCGTCGGCGACCTCGTTTCCCGTCCGTACGTCGATATGACAGGGGCGGTAATGAAGGCTTTTGGCGTAACAATCGAGCAGCCGTCAGAAAGCCGGTTTGTCATTCCTGCCGGGCAGAAGTATCAGTCTACGACTTACGCGATTGAACCGGACGCGTCGGCGGCGAGCTATTTCTTTGCAGCCGCGGCTATTGTCGGCGGGCGGATTCGCGTAAACGGTCTGACGCATTCTGCGTTACAGGGAGACGTCCGCTTTGTCGATTGTCTGGAGAAGATGGGCTGCAAAGTCTGGGAAGAGGACAACGCAACGTTCGTTCAAAACGACGGACAGCTTCACGGCGTTACAGTCGATATGCACCACATCAGCGATACCGCCCAGACGTTGGCGGTTACCGCTCTGTTTGCCGATTCCCCCACGACGATTACCAACGTCGCCAATATGCGCGTAAAGGAAACCGACCGCATTGCCGCCGTCTGTACGGAACTGAGAAAATTCGGCGCGCAGGTTGAGGAATATCCGGACGGTCTGAAGGTGTATCCGCTTCCGATTAGTCAGTACAAATCCGCGTCGATTGAAACGTACAATGACCACCGAATGGCGATGAGCTTTGCTCTGGCTGGGCTGAGAATTCCCGACGTGGACATCCAAAATCCGGAATGTACGTCCAAAACGTTCCCGAAATTTTTTGACGTTCTGGCGACGCTGTAACAGCCGAGATGTCGAATCAATTAGAAAAGCGTTGTAGAATACAACAACAAAAAAACGCGAAAGCCAAACAGCCTTCGCGTTTTTGTATTTGATAAACGTCTGATTATTTTGACGGCGGAACGTCGTCCAGTTTTGGATCAATGACAATTAACGGCAGACGTCTTCCTTCGCAATCGATGTAAACTTCAAAATGCAGCAGAGGTTCATCTGCAGCAGCGCTCTTTGCAAACTCGTGCGCCCAAATAAGATACTGGGCTTTAATGCTGTCCTGCATCATGATTGCTCTCATTTTTGCGTTTCGTTCCGACGGCAGCTTGCGTTTGATTTCCGCCAGTCTGGAAGCCGCCTCTGCAGATGCCGCATTTGCCTTAGTCAAGTTGTTTGAATACATTGCCAAATGAGTCAAAAACGTTTTGTCGCTGTTGAGAACAACGTCGGTCCGTAGCCCTGCGTTCAAGTCAAAATCAAACTGAATGTTGGCAACCGGCTTGTTTTCCAGCATGAACGCGATATGCCCGGATTTGTTAATCGGTTCCGCAAAGCTGGTCGAAAACGACGGTTTGGGCGAATGATCCAGCGGAGCGATGTCGTAAAATACGAGGTTGCCTTTGGGAAGATACTTCAAATTGGGTGTATATGACTTCTTCCCGGTAAAGCAGTTGAATTTGTTGTCGGTAATCAAATGCGGCTTGCGAAGCGCCAAATGGTGCGCATCGGATCCGATTTTGATTTTCAGAATCGTGTTGCGAATCATCTGGACAATTTCGTATCCTGAAATATCAGTAAATCGGAACATGAGGGAGTTGCCTTCCCGCTTGAGCTGGGCAATGTCCAAGTCTCCGTCCTTCGATTTGATTTGAAATTTCCACTCGGCGTTATCAACGCTCTTGTTTGTCTGAATAAACGCAAGCGTGTTGTCGCCCTGCTTGTACTGGGACAATCCTAACGAGGACAGCTCCCACGGATAATCTGTTGGCGGGAGAGTCATCAGCGTCTCAAACTGTTCCGAAGTCTTTTCAGGCAGATCGACAGCTTGAGGCTGGCTGACAAACAATCCTGAAAGGTCGCCGTCGATTTGTTCCGTGTTGTTATATGAAACGCCCGTCGGGAAAGTGCAAATTCTGAACCCGATTTTTGGCGTTGCCGTTTCAGGGACTGTTGAATAGAATCCCGTCATGAATCGAGATAATTCGTATGGCGAGAACCAGCTTCCGCCTCGTACAATGCGGGCAGTTCCAACCGGCGCGCCGACAGGGTCGAAAAACATGTTGGCGCTGCGTCGGGCGCGATACTGCGCGTCATAGCGGTCATAGCACCACTCGCCGACGTTGCCGTGCATGTCGTACAATCCCCAGGCGTTTGGAGCGTAAGCGCCGGTTGGAAGCGTTGAGGCGATGTATTTTCCGCGCGACTCGCCGGGACACGGCATTTCTGCGTGACAGTTAGCGTCTTTGACGGAAAGAGAATCTCCTGTAACATATTTTTGCAGCTTGCCGGCGCGCCCTGCGTAAACCCATTGGGCTTCCGTCGGAAGGAAGAACTCTACTTTCCCCATTTGCGAGGGCAGCTGCTGGGAAAGCTGCTGACAGAACAGCTGCGCGTCCAACCAGGAAACCTGTTCAACCGGATTATACTTCCCAACAAACTGAGAAGGATTTTTCCCGGTAATTTTTTTGTACATTTGTTGAGTTACTTCCGTTTCCAACATCCAGAACCCTTGCGAGATTGCAACGTCCTTTAATGTACCACGATAAACCAACGTAGCGCCTGGCGGGCACCAACGGAAAACAAACGAAACGTCGCCGACTTTGACTTCCGCCCGCTGACCCGGGTTTCGACCCGGTCTGCGGATGTCGCCGTCGATGCGGGTTTTATCGGCTTCGACTTTTCGAGCAACCTTATCCGGCGCTTTCGGAAGAGCGTCTCCGCGATAAACGACTCTGAACCCGGATTGATCGTCAGCGCCTGCCGTTGCAGTACGAGCTGCGCTTCGGCAGGTTGCCAGCGAGGAATGGAATCCGCCTCCGCGGCGAACGTGCTTGGCGGGATTAGGGGTTTCTTCCAACGGCTGATTACACGGATACAAGCACCATTCAAAGACGTTGCCGTGCATGTCGTACAGCCCCCATGCGTTTGGCGGGAACGATTTCACCGGCGCGGATCTTTCAAAACCGTCGCTATGAGCGAGGTCTTTGGTTGTTTCAGGAGTTGGAGAGGCAACTTCCGCATGCGATTTGTCGCTGTAGTTTCCATTCTTGCAAAGGGATGCAGAGTCCGCTCCGAAATTGTACGCTGACGTTGACCCGGCTCTGCAAGCGTATTCCCATTGAACTTCTGTCGGCAGCGTAAAGTTCTGACCTGTAATGCGGGACAGTTTATCGCAGAAATTCCGCGATTTGTCCCAGCTGACGCTGGAAACAGGACGATTTACAAGAGCTGCCGAGGGCGCTGGCAAATCCATCAGTTCGTCGAACATGGCGTGAGTAACCTCGGTCTCCATAATCCAAAAGCCTGTTGGGATTGTTTCGGAATGGGCGACTTCGTTGGCGTTTCTGCCCGGTTCGCTGGATGGCGACCCCATAGTAAACGTTCCTGATGGGCACCATCGGAAAGCGTACTCGACATCGTCAACGGTAATAACGTGACGATCTCCCGCCTTGGTTGCAGAAGGGAACGGAAATCCTGTTACAGTATGAGTTGTTCGCTTGACGGGCGTTGCAGCAGGCTTTGCAACAGTAGACGCGGCTGCCGGGGTATTGGCTTTTGCCGCGGCTGCCTTGAGAGCCGCTGCCCGCTCTTCTTCTGTTTTATAAACAGGATCTAAATCACTGCTTGTGTCGGCAGTCGCTTCCCTGAGAGCGAAGTCGTCCAAATCGTCTTCTGCGTCTGTTTCGGTTTCCTTGAGCGCGTCGTCGGCATCGTTATCGACTGCAGCAGCGTCAGTTTGATCGGTTTTTGTTTCCTGCTGAGCGCTTTGGTTGTCGGTGGAGCCGTCAGCCGCAGCATTGGCGTCTTTATTGGAACTGGCTGCGTCTTTTGCTGAAGCGTCAGCGTCTTTTGCTACGCTGGCGTCTTTGTCAGCGGCAGCGCTATTTGAACTCTTGTCAGCGGCGCTGGACGCATTTGCGTTGTTATTGGCTGCTGCGTTGTTGGCGTCAAGTAACGAATCGGAATCCCAATCGTCTGTAAAGTCAGAATCGTTTTGAGCGATTTCTGTATCGGACGGTTTATGGGAGCTGGAAAGCCCAAAAATGACGAGCAGGGCAATTGCCGCCAGCGCCGCCGCGCCCGCTCCCCAAATCCAAAACGGAATCGGAGCGGCAGTCTTTTTGGAGCCTTTTTTGACGTATGCGCCGCCGCCCTTTTTTCTGTCCTGTTTAGATTTTCCATGAGAACCGCCTTTGTCGGCAGACGTAAAGTCAAAAGCCGCTGCCTGAACAGGAGGAACTGTTCCCCCGCCAACAATCGGCGGCGGGGCGACCATGCCCAACTGTGACGGCGAAGACTGCGGTTGATTGGCGCGAAGTTTGGCGTCGTATTCCGCCTTGGTTTTTTCATTGAGCAAGCAGACGCGGGCTGCCGCAATCTCGTTCAACAATTGTTGTGACTGTTTAGAATATTTGCCGTTCTGGAACGTTTTGACAAACGCCATGACCTTGTCTGCCGCAGACTCAATTACGTCCGGATCGGATTCGTACATTTCCAAACCCAGAAGACTGTAGTGGTCAGCAGGCAGTTTGTTAGCTGGTATTCCAAGCCAAACTCGATATGGATTAAACTCCGCGTTTTGTGTAGATTCTTCAGAAGCGCTCATGATGTATTAATTGGGGCGTTTCCCCGTTGTGTTCTGGATGAAGAACCAGAGAAAGGTTTGACGCGTACGTCTAACGCTTGCCCAACGTTGACAACAAAAGTACACTAAATATTCTTTGTTGTGAAACCCTCTCAAAAACTTAATTTTGAACGTTCTTCATTGTCCAGCGCTGATACTATATTATTAGTGTAATTCATCGCTTGTTGATTGTCAAGAGAGTTCGCGATTTTTTTAGAAAAATTTTTATCGCGGTTCATAAACGTATTTTACAAGAATAAACTGTACAGAAAGTTATTATTTTATAATATTTTACAAAACGAAATAATATATAAAGCATAATATTTCGATCTTTCTAAAAAAATGAATTATTTTTGAAGAATGTACGAAATTTGAACACGCGGGGTGTTCAATTATTTTTTAATGTATGTATAATAAACCATTGTTAGGTGTTTTAGACTGGGTAATTTTAGTTAAATTTATCGAAATTAAGGAGGGGGTTGGCTTGTTTTAAGAAATTTTCCCTTTTTTTGATAGAAAATCTGAAATCCGGTTTGAAATTTGCTCTTAAATACATTATAATATCGTTGAAGATACATTTTCAGTTATTTCAACGATTATACACAAAGGAAATACAATATGCCGACTTATCAATTTGAAGCGATGGACGCTTCTGGTAAGGAAATTAAAGACATCGTCGAAGCGGTAAACGAAGACGAAGCTGCAATTACCATAAAAAAGATGGGTTACTATCTGACCAAGTTATCGGTCAGAAAGGAACGCAAAACAGCAGTAGCAGCGTCAGGAAATAAAAAGGGTAAAACTTTTACGCTTGCCGGTGTAAAATCGAAAACCTTATGTACGTTTACACGACAGCTTTCCATTTTGCAAGACGCCGGTCTTCCGATTTTGCGAAGTTTGAAGATTTTGGAAGCGCAGGCAAAACCCGGCGCGCTGAAAAACTCTTTGATAGACGTCATTGATGAAATCGAAGGCGGCGCGACGCTGTCAGAAGCGATGTCAAAATGTCCCAAGGCGTTTAACCGACTGTACGTCAACATGATTAAAGCCGGTGAAGCGGGCGGCGCGTTGGAAGTAATTTTGCAGCGTCTTGCAGAGTTTACCGAAAAGAGCGAAGCGTTGAAGAGAAAAATCAAAGGCGCTTTGACGTACCCTGTCTGCGTTGTTATGTTTTCGGTCGGCATTTTGGCGTTTTTGATGGTAGCCATTATTCCGAAGTTTATCAAGATTTTTGAAGACTTCGATACCACGCTGCCGGCGATGACGCAGATGTTGATTACCATATCCCACATGTTCATGTATTACTGGTGGATTTTGATTGCCGTTCCGGTTGGGATTTGGTTGTTAATCAAAATGATGAACCAGTTCGACTACTGCCGATTCGGCTGGAACCTGTTCACGTTGAAGATGCCGGTATTCGGTCAGCTTGTAGAAAAGAACGCGGTTGCGCGCGCCATGCGAACGCTGGGTACGCTGGTCAGCTCGGGCGTTCCGATTATCGAAGCGATTACCATTACTCGAGAAACAACCGGCAACGGCGTTTTCGAGCGGTTGTTTGACAAAATTTTGGAAGCGATTCGTCAAGGCGAGTCCATTGCCAAGCCTATTAAGGAGAATTCCATTCCGCCGATTCATCCAGTTGCGATCTTTTGGTGGTGCTTCTTCTGCGGCGGGCCGATTGGATTGCTGATTTACATGATGAAGTTCCGGCAAAAGATTATGGACGACATGGTCGTCAACATGATTGACGTAGGGGAAGAAACCGGTGAATTGGATAAAATGTTGTACAAGGTCGCTGACACGTTTGACGACGAAGTCAACGTTTTGACGGACTCCTTGATGAGCTTGATGGAACCGTTGCTGATTATCTTCCTCGGCGGTATGGTCGGGTTTATCGTTGTTTCGTTGTTCATGCCGTTGATCAGTTTGATCAGCAAGCTGTCCGGCTGAGAAATAAATTATCACAAGCGAGACGAGAGAAACGGCAGACGTGCGTTTCTCTCCTCTTGGCTTTTCCATTCGCAATACCAGGATTTATTTGACTTATCATGAAACATTCGTTATTAACTCGTTTCGGCTTTACGTTGGTAGAAATGCTGACGGTAATTGCGATTATTGGGATTTTGGCTGCGCTTATGTCAGGAGCTATGGTTTCAGTCAGAGCGCGCGTTCAGAAGGCGGCGATTTCCGCTGAACTCAAGCAGCTGGAAATGGCGCTCGAAGCGTACAAAACCACGTACGGCGAATATCCGCCAGACGGAACTGACCAGACAGCAGTAAAGCGTCATCTCGCTAAAGCGTATCCCAGAGCTACTTCTACCAATCTTGCCGCTCCTGCGATCAAGCCGGAAACAGCCCTTGTCTTTTGGCTGGGCGGACCCATTAAAGACGGTCGACCGATTGGATTCAGCAAAAACCCGATCAAGCCGGACTTGGGCGCTACGGATACAACCACTCCTCGTTCCACGCCGCTTTACGATTTTAATCCCGCTCAGTTTGGAACGATTTCCGGGACTTTGGCAACCTATACCGCCAAAACAGGCGGTTCGCCCTACGTATATTTCAGAGCGAAAGTTACCAGCGGTACAACGTCGTACACCGGTTCATACACAGATAATGGCTGTACTATTACACCGTATAAAAAAGGAAGCGTCTGGTATGGCGAGAAACGATTCCAGATTATTTCTCCCGGTTTGGACGGCAAGTATGGAGTAGGCGGCGATATTACGACCGCTGTCAAAAACGCAGACGCGTTTGACAACCAGACCAACTTCGGCGATATTAACGATTTGGCTGACTAATCCATGACCGTGTAACGTGGCTGACAATAGTTTAAGATTTGAGGTTTTTTCATGAAACAGCGCAACGGATTTACTCTGATTGAAATGCTCGTCGTGGTGATGATTATCGCTATGCTTGCAGGCTTGACGCTCAGCGCGGTGGGTTCTGCCCGCAACGCCGCTGCCGCAGCGCGTACGCGCGCTACGATTGAGAAAATCAATCGCGTTATCATGAAGCGTTATGCGTCATATCAGTATCGAAAAGTGGATATTGGCGACACGTCGGGCAAAACCAAGGTTCAAGTTGCCCAGGCAAAGCTCAACGCATTAAGAATACTCATTCGCCATGAAATGCCTGATCGCGCTGGCGATTTGGATAAATTCGGCTCAGAAACCTTGCCGTCGGTAACGCAGATGTATAAATCGAAGTTTAGCAAGTCAAGCGATACAAGCCACGCCTCTGCAGAACTGTTATACATGATAGTTATGACCGACCCGGTTGGCGCGAGCATGTTTTCCGAAGGCGAGGTTGGCGATAACGATCAAGACGGTTTGCCGGAATTCATTGACGGCTGGGGACGCCCCATTCGCTACCTCCTTTGGCCGGCTGGCTTCTTCCGGAATCTAAACTGCGAATCGGATTTACAGGCAACCACCGTTACAACGGACGTTAAATTTGTTCACGACCCGTTTGACACTGCTAATATTGAACCCGGAACGCCTGCTTTATATCCTCTGATTTATTCAGCGGGTCCAGACGCCATTTACGACATCAACCGCGGCACAGAACAAGGAAGCGGGCAGTCGACTTTTAAGTATCCCAACCCGCCTGCTCCGATGGGGAAGGACGGCGATAACCGATATGTTGGTCAGCCGTGGAACGATACGGACGGCAACAACAACGTGTTGCATCATTTTGACAACATTACCAATCACTCAATGTTGACTAATTCGAATTAATTTTATATGGAAGTTGCACTACTATGAACGTTATATTACATAATACGGCAATCAGACGCTCGGGCGTAACGCTCATTGAAATGCTTGTGGTTGTCGCCATCATGATGTTCATGCTGGGGATTGCTGCGCCCATGTTCCGCCCTGATCAGGACGGTTCTGTTGCAAGAGACACCGCCCGCGCTCTAAACGCCTATATTCAGGAAGCAAGAGCGAAAGCAATTGCTACAGGGCGTCCCTGCGGAGTAGCGTTTATTCCTTTTGAAACTTATACATCAGCCAGCGTTCTCGCTCAGCAGGTTGAATCGCCGCCGCTGTATACCGGTGAAACCTATCAGTCAACAGTTGTCGTTTCAGGCAATGCAACTGCGCCATCGTTGAAATTTAACGACGCTTCCGAGAATTGGACGAAAAAAGGCAACATGATTCGATTTGGCAGCCGCGGCGTTTGGTATGAAATGACAAGCGCAACCGCCTGCAAGCTGCAAACGGGTGATACAACCAGGCCGGATGAGGAGTTTCGTCCGTGGACGAATGGAAACTGGACGACAACATACGAAATTCAGGCGGCTCCAGTAAGTCAGGCAAAAAATTATTTGCAGTCTGTCGGCATGGCGGAACCGTTCAAGGTTATTCGCGGGTCGGCAATTGATTTGTATTATTCCAAGGTTGGAAACACGACATTAAGCAACAGTTCAGCGAACCCTATCATTGTAATGTTTAATCCGACAGGCGAATTGGGCGTGTGTTACAGCCTTGTCGGAAATGGAAGAAGTCGACCAGGATCAGCGGCTGTTCCATCAGATAATGTTTATATTTTATGCGGTCAGTGGGATCGCGCTTTGACGGCGTTTGCTCCCGAGGACGGCAAACGCAATCATCAAACATTCGATTCGTACTGGATTGTAATTGACCCGTCAACAGGCATTTCAAAAATTGAACAAAACATCCCTGAGTGATGGATTGTTTAATAGAGTTGCTGATTACATAAGGGCAAATTAAAATATACGATTTTATCACGGTTTAGATTAACCGGAGCAATATTCCAATGTCAAAATTAATTCAAACCTGTCGTCAGGGCTTCAGTCTTCTGGAAGTGCTGGTATCAGTATTTGTTGTTTTAATTGGTCTTTTAGGCGTAGCAACGATGATACCTGCGGGTCGTTACGAGATGCTTCAGGCTCGTAAAGCCGATATGGGAGCCGATCTCAGCCGCGCTGTTATGAACAGCGTTATAACGCAGATTTCCAACGGCTGGAATCCTGGCAATCAAAATTATTATGTTGTAGCCAACGATAATGGAGAACTTGCCAACCGGCTTAAAACAGGATTACAAAGTAAATTTACTGCTTGCCCCCAAACCGTTGAAAACAATCGAACGTTTAACGGAGACGACGATCTGGCTATTATTGAAGGCGATAACAACCAGTTTCAATTAGCTGTAGACGACGCCGGAAAAGTTGTTGGGACTGGCGTATATTCAGCCTGTGCGACTATTGTTTCTCTTGGCGATGGTTATTACGAGATAACCGGATTGGCGGTCTACCGGTATGAAAACAACCTTGATTCGGCGGCGTATCAGCGCGGCAGTTATATCTTTTGTCAAGACGCGACTCAAAAATTTCGCTGGTATAAAATTGAGAACGTATATGCTGCCAGAGGTACAACGATTGCAACTGTAGCAGGCGATAAATCAAATAATTTTACATATCTTGGCGATGTAATTGGCATTTGCAGAAAAATAGTGCGAATTGACGGCTCGTATACAGTCAACAACAACTGAATTGTTTTTCACAGAAGTTATCGCGTCCTGCGCGCGATTAAAATAAAAATTTAATATTTGGGCGAATGTTTTAACCCCCATTGAGAGAAATGAATTTCATCAATAAATATCGTCGTAATAATTTGCAGTCCCGTCGCGGCATGATTCTTTTGGTCGTGATGGCGGTTCTGTCGTTCTTTGCGGTTATGGGCATGACGTTTATTTTGATGACGGGCAAAAACCGCGATTCTGCTGAAACCGCTCAGCTTGCCGCTCAGAATTCAAAAACGGCTGGCAATTCGCCGCAAGATTTGCTGGAAGAAGGCATTATGCAGGTTCTGGTTGGACCTCCGGGAGCAACCGATACGGAAAGACAAAGTTCCGCTTTGTATGATTGCGATATAATCGGCGATATGTACGGCGCAGTTGACAGTGGTTTTGATACAGTAAGCGCCTCGTTTAGCGCTAATAAAATGACTCCGGTCTCCGCAGAGTATGCTGGCAGAGTCGTTACGATTGCAGATGGTCCTTATAAAGGACAAAGTACGATTATTCTTAACTCTCGGGGAGCAATCATGCCGTTTGCCAGCGGCATTGGCGGAACAGAAGCGATCCCATCCTGTACGTGCGTTATCAATAAAAGCCGTCCATTTCAGGGCGACGCCGCCAACTATGACGCTGCAGACCTTACCGGAAATACCAGCAACTCCTTTATGTCTTTGCGATACACCGGCGGAGCCAATGGCATTAAGGTTGGGCGCGTTGTTATGCCGTCGTATTACCGCGGTGAAACTACGCGACCTGGACTGACGGCAAATGAGTTGGGCGGAACCGCTGTTTATCAAGCATTAACCAGTAATTCCATTAAGAATGCCGCCAGCAATAACGCATCGCCCTGGGACGTAGACAACGACGGCGACGGCGATAACGACAGCGTTTGGATGGATCTCGGGCTTCCGCCGCGTCCGATGCCCGATGGAACGCTGGTGGTTCCGTTGTACGCCATTCTGGTTGAGGACATGGACGGCAGAATCAATGTCAACGCTCACAGCCCTGATGAAACCATTACGACAACGGCGTATTCTTCCCTGGGAACAGCCACGGCAACCTTGGCTAATGGAGAAACTCTCGAACCGACAACCATGCTCAACGGTCAGGGTTTTGGTCCTGCGGATATTAATATGGATGCCTTGCTTGGCAGCGATATCGCTGGGGACGTTGTGAATAGCCGCAAGGGAAATAATACTACTTCAGAATTTTTCAAATATTGTTTTCCAGAACTGACTTCTCTGAAAGACGCCGCTTTTACGATAGCAACCACTAATACTAACACGGACTTCCGTTCGCCGTTGGACTTCTACGGCGTCATGGCTGGGGCTATTGACCAAAACGGGATGTTTATTTGGCAAAAGCGAGGAACTGTCGGCAGCTATGGCGCCAGCTCGTACGAACGCGATTTGGGACTGGCTCAGCCCAAAGGAAATCGTATCACAGCCGCTCCGAGCAAACCGTTCTCGCCAGAAGAACTCGAACGCGTAGTTCGTGCGTATGACGACGATGCGAAAAAGCTCGAATCTCGTTTGTTCACTCTTCTCAGAGATTCTAACGACATTGACGCCGTTCGCAATCTGGTTACTACTGAAAGCTGGGATATGCCTTACTGCGATATCTCTGCTTTTACACAAGATACTATCAACACCCTTCCGGAAGAGGTTCAGGCAGGATTTAAATTGGATATTAACCGTCCTCTGACCAGTTACGAGAATAATCCTACCGTTGCGGACGAAGAGCGAACGCAGCTGGCAAAGGATTTGTATCTGATTGCTAAAGCGTGCGTTGGACAAAGTAAAGCCGCGGCTCAATGGGCGGTCAACGTTGTAGACTTCCGCGATGCAGACTCTGTCTGTACGCACTTACAGATTGACGGCTACAACGTCTGGGGCTGCGAGCGTCCGGAACTGCTTATTACAGAAACGTTCGCGTTCCATGCCCGTATGACGGAAGACTCTGAAGTGGGCGGATGGCGAAGCGATGATAGCAGTAAATGCGCTCGTACAGCTGGAGCTTCTGGTATGATTGACGCCGAATGGTATGACATTGCAGATTGCCCGGACAATCCCGGACAAGCAGAGGTTCAGGCGTTTTGTACAAAATACGGTCTGACGTTTAACCCACGTAATATGGAACCCATTATCACCCTGATGGCTAAAGTTCGAGCGAATCAGGGCGATGGCGTTGCAGATATGGACCAGGTTTTCAAGCCGGAATCCGGGTTGTTTATAGAGTTGTACAATCCGTGGCTTTCTGCTGAAAAACAGGAGGCGACTCCTTCAAACGAATACAAAAACGGGGGCGTTCCTCTCGGGACCAGCAGCGGTACTGGTTCTATGGTGGATTCCGCCTGGAGAATTGCCGTTGCCGGCGGCGCCGCTGACGGAAATCCCGGTACTGCCTGGGCGCAAGATCTTCGCGAGATGAACAGTCCTACGATAGATCGAGTTTTATACTTTGGCAACTCCACTCCTCAAACCGGCAGCTTTACCTATAAAGTCAACTCCAGCTTTTGCGTTAAGCCCGGTCAGTTTGCGATTATTGGTCCAACTGGCAATACGTATTTGGCTCGAAATGAAGATTCCGGCGCGGGCGCTCGTCCTATTACCATTACCAATGGCTCTACGTCGGTGAAATTTGATAATGTGACATATTCTAACGTCTGCACAATTGGCGTTCCCGATTGCGGCAAAGCTCGTTTTAGCGTTACTGACATTGGAGAATATACAGACCCTGTAGACAATAGCGGAAGATTGACCACGCCTCGCGATAAGCCGTACGATTCAGACAATCCCAGTCGTTGGACAAGTCTGTGTAACGGCCATGGTCTTGGCGAAGACTTCGAACAGGCGAGCTATCGCATTGTCTATTTGCAGCGTCTGGCTAATCCATATAAGGCATACAATGCAACGACAAATCCTTATATAACCTTTGACCAAATGCCTGTGGATTTATTCAGCTACTGTGGACGTCAGAATAAATTTGCCGATTACAAAACGTTAAACAAAGGTCAGAAGGCGTCTGATGCCGATGAATTGGCATACAAGCATGCGGACGTTTTCATTAAATCCCGTCAACGAGGAGAAACGCAGGTTTTTGCCGGTTCAACGTGCGCTAACTTCTGGACTGCTGAAAAGATTCCGGGGCAGACAAATAAAACGGCGTCAAGCAAACTGTCGTTGTCTACTCAAGGAACAGGCAGAGGGGCTGTAATTGCCGCTGTGAAAACGAATTTTTATCACAGTATAAACAGATTTGAACCCAATTTTTATAACCTTTCAGACACTACCGTTACAGGAACAACTTCAACGGTAAAGCTGCCTTCGTACAAGTCGGCAGCGCCGTATTATTTCCCCAACAGACCGTTTAACAGCATTATAGAGTTGATGCTGGTTCCGCAGGTGAGCGCATACGAACTGACGTCGTCTGTAAATGCGATTGACAAGCCGTCGTCGGCAGAATTGAGTAATGACAGTCTGCCTAAATATCTGCATCCAACTGGAGACTGCGGCAATATTAATTTCTTACAGGAATCAGGATCGAAGATCTTTAATTACGTTCGCGTTCAGACTCCGTTTGTCGTTACGCCAATGAACGTCAACACCTATAATGTTAATGGAAACAACGGAACGGTTTCTGCGTCTGCGGCTCCTAATGGATATAGATGGGCTTTCCGGGAACCTGGAAAAATCAACATTAACTCGGTAACGAATCCCACAGTTTGGATGGCTTTGCTGGGCGTTAAATCTGAAACGGAATTGAATTCCATTGCAGGGTTGTCTTCCAACTCCATGTATGATGATTACTGGGGCAAGATTTTCACGGAAAGCCACGGAACTCGTCCGCGAACCTTTGGCGCCAGCGATGCAAACTATATTGCCGCCAATTATCCGATTTTCAAAATGAACTATATAACCAAAGATTGTCAGTCGGCGGCTTATAACGTTTACTTCCAGACTCAGCTTATGCAGCGACTGTCCAACTTGACGACAACGCGTTCCAACGTCTTTGCCGTTTGGATTACCGTTGGTTTCTTCGAATACAATGGAAGCATCGGTAAAGAGTTTGGTCTGGATACAGGGTCGCGTCAGCGATACCGAGCGTTCTATCTTATTGACCGAACGCGTCCGGTCGGCTATTCGCCTGGCAAGAGAATGAACGCTGACAAGACGATTATTCTCCGACGATATTTGCCGTAGTTAGCGTACGGAGTCAGGCGGTTAGAGAGATTCTCAGCGTTCTTTAACCGCCTGTTGTTTTTTTGAAAGGTAAGCTCTGTGGGCAAATTACTTCAAATATGCGTTGTGGGCGATGCAAATCGTCCGGAATTTCAATACGCGCTGTCGAACGTTTCCAACGGCGCGTATGTCTGTTACGCTTCTTCGATAGATTGTTTATTCAGACTAAATCCCATTCCAGACGCGATTGTTTTGCTGCAATCCCATCCGGGAGAATACTCTTCTGAATCAATTGACAGGATAATTCAGTCCAATCCGATTGTTTCTTTGATTTTGGTTACATCGTCGTGGTGCGAGGGCGAACGTCGAACAGGAACGCCCATCAGGAACGCCATTCGCATTTCCTGGTATGATTTTCGACCTTGGTTTGAGTGTCAAAAGAACCTATGGGAATCCGGACGTTTGTCGCAATTATCGCTTCCTCTGTCAGCGTCAGACGCGCAGCGGGCGGAACTGGATTCTCAAAACAAGTTTCCTGCCAGAACTGGCGACGTCTTTTGGGTTTTGAGCGATTCTGCCGTTCAAAGAGAGACGCTGACGCGTTTTTACGCTTCGCTTGGGGCGAAGGTTTGGACAGACGGAATGACGGCTGCGTTTCCAGAAGAATCCCAGTTTGCTCGTCCGACGCGCATAGTTGTATTCCCGGATTTCCTGTCGGACTGCGTTTTTAGTAAAGTCGCTCAATTAAAAGTGCTCAATCCCAATGCGGCGATTTACGTAATTGTCTATCAGCCGCGCATTGAGGAAATAAATTCGCTGCAATCTTGCGGCGCAGATGTAATTATTTCTCCAGAATTATATCAAAACGCTTCGCTTTGATTATTCGATTGCTTTGGTTATTCTAACCATCGTATTATATCAAAGCCCGGTTTCCTTTTCTTTTTCAGATGTTATTGCAGGTTCGTCTGAATTCCTGTCCAGAAATGACGTTGGAGAAGGAACATTGGGGTCTGACGATTGGAGAGGTTGAATATTTTGCGGTTCTGCTTCAGGAAGTAGCGTTCCTGTTGACTCTTGTGGAAATGTCCAAACCTGTTCTTGTTCGCCAGTTTCTGAAATGACGTTATTTTCGGGTTGTGAATTCTGGTTGTAATAAATGTTATCCTGATCAGGGTGTAACGATTTTAATTCTTGTTGAATTGCGTTGATAACCTCTGAATTGTTGTTGATTTGTTTTTGAATTGAAATTTGCTGAACAAAAAGCATTGACGCCAGGATGATAATGGCAATCAATGCACATGTGTTAAACAAGTTGATTTGTGGGTAGTTCATAGCGTTCTCCTTTTGGGATAATAAAGCAGAATTGTCAATTTGTTCAAATTCGCCAGAACGGTTTTGCGGTTCAAGCGACAGGTCTTGTTGATCATGGCTTGGAGGAACGTTTGACGCTTTGTTGTTTATCAATTCAATAGCTAAATGATTAATCTTGCTGGTTTTAATAATGGTCAACTGGCGCGCGTCCGATTGACAATTCAAACTAAAAAATGTTTCGACAGCGCTTTCGACAGATTCGTCAATCGGGAATTCGTATTTCCCATCAGAAAAATGAATTGCTGTTGATTGACGCTTGACGGGCGTTCCGGAAAGTTCGATATCTAACGAATCAGGTTGAGGAACCGGGCATGGCGGCGTCAATGCAAATGTTTCAAAGACGCTGAGGGAAAAGATTGCGTTTGGAGCGCAAGTATTCACGTCGTCGCGTTTAATCCAGCCCGTCAAAATCACGTATCGACCAGGACGATCGTGCAAATCGCGGCCGCCGTTATAAAATCGATAAACAACAAACCAGTTCTGCAATTCAACTATTCCGCCAAACAAATCTTTATTTTGAATTTGTTCTGGCTTTTCCGGCCTCTTTTTAATCAAAAAACGATAATAGCATTCATCCAGTAGGCTGGCTGGAATGATGGAAGAACGCCATGTCCAATAGGAGCGATCCGAACTTATAAACGACGGGTCGTAAAGGGCTAAATGAATTTGCATAATGGTATTCGTTGACGAATTGTCAGTTTGAATCAGTGCGCTTTTTGGATGGAAAGGTTTACGACATTAACTTCTTTAGG
>JAZRTH010000829.1:0-1275 GCA_045651945.1 Thermoguttaceae bacterium | reverse complement strand
ACTTCAACGCGGACGGAGGGAAGGTTCTGCTCAAAGACGTTGCCCGGATTGAGCTGGACTCTAAAAGCCGCGACGTCGTCGACTATATCGAAGGCGACCTGGCGTTTCGCGACGACGAGCATAAAGACGAGAACGGCGAATACCGACGGGAAATCTACCGCAATACGGAAGTCTGCTCACTGTCGATTTCTCAGCTCCCTGGCGCCAACGCTCTGAAAACGGCGGACGGAATTCGCGCCAAAATGCGAGAGCTGGAGAAGTTCTTCCCTCCCGGGCTGAAATATACAATCGTTTACGACATGACGCCGTTTATTGCGGAGTCGATTCAGGAAGTCAAACATACGCTTTTGGAAGCGATTGTTCTCGTCGCGCTGGTTGTGATTCTGTTTTTGCAGTCGTGGCGCGCGGCGATTATCCCTCTGCTTGCGGTGCCCGTTTCGCTCATCGGTTCGTTTATTGCGATGTCGGTTTTGGGCTTTTCGCTTAACAACCTGTCGCTGTTTGGTCTGGTTTTGGCGATTGGAATTGTCGTCGACGACGCAATTGTCGTCGTCGAAAACGTGGAGCGTCACATGGAGTCTGGGCTGTCCCCCAAAGAGGCGGCGCGGGTTGCCATGGACGAGGTTTCCGGGGCTCTGGTCGGGATTGCGCTGGTTTTAAGCTGCGTCTTTGTTCCGTGCGCGTTCCTGACCGGTGTAACAGGGCAGTTCTTCAAACAGTTCGCCTTGACGATTGCCGTTTCGACAGTCTTGTCGGCGTTTAACTCGCTGACGCTGTCGCCGGCTCTGTCGGCGCTTCTGCTCAAGCCAAAAGGAACAACTCGCGACCCGCTGACGTGGCTGATTGATATATTCTTTGGCTGGTTTTTCAAGCTGTTCAACTGGACGTTCAAGCTAACGACGTCCGCCTACGTGGGCATGGTTCGCCTGCTGCTCAAAGTGAGCTTTATCATGATTCTGGTTTACGCCGGATTGCTCTATTTGACGTATGGAATGTTCAGCTCTACCCCGACGGGGTTTGTGCCGTCACAGGACAGAGGGTACTTGATGACGCTCGTTCAGCTGCCGGACTCCGCATCGCTGGACCGAACGGAAGAAGCGTGCTTGAAATTCCAGAAAATCTGTTTTGGCGACCCCAACGACAAGAGCGTCAAGCCGGTCAAGGGGATTCGGGCGGTGTCCGTAATTTGCGGCGTCGCGATGGGGTCGGGAACCGTTTCCAACATGGCGACGATTCTGGTCATTCTGGAACCGTTTGACGTCCGGAAGAAGATGG
>JAZRTH010000828.1:0-9209 GCA_045651945.1 Thermoguttaceae bacterium | reverse complement strand
TGTCGATTTAAGAAAATTACGGCGGGAAATTCGATTCTGGTTCATGATTGCTCCTTTAAGATATAGTGGTGAGTATTTAGCTTCTAGTTGCTATCTACTAGCTGTTAGCTTGGCGACTTGTAGTTCTTATCATTAATAATTGAAACCAGAAGCCAAAAAGCTAGAGGCTAGCAGCTAATGGCTAGCAGCTCCAAATTGCTAATTTCCAAACAGTCTTTTGATCGCGGCCCAAAGACCGGTACGGGGTTTGGTTTGGTCGTCGCTGGACTGGTCGTCAATCCATTCGCCGTTGTTTTTGTCGGTAATGGGGGCGTACTTTCGCTTTTCGATGTCTTCCTCCGGCATGCCGAGGTCAATATTCTTCTTTTCGCGAATGAGCGTTCCGCCAACAAGTTTAAATTGACAACCGCAATTAGGACATGCAATACGATTCACTTCTCCGTCTTCGGGAATTGCAAACATTTTACCACATTCTAAGCAGCGTTTTTCCATAGTTGGGATTAATTGGGTTAGTTAACAATATTAATAGTGGTAAGTTGTAAGTGGTTAGTGGTTAGAACGCAAAGCAGTTTCTCAGATAATCATAGTTTCCTTACTACTTATCACTAACCACTTACCACTATTTTACACCAAAATAAATTATTTTTCAAGAGGTTAAGAGAAAATAATTCCGCATTACGCATTACGAATTCCGAATTGTTATTCCTCCCAGTCCAGACATCGGCGGACAGCTTTTTTCCATTGCTGAATTCTGCATTTCGCTTCGTCCGGGTTCATCTGCGGTTTGAAGACCCTTTGAGCCGTCCAGTTTTGAGCGAGTTCTTCTTCTGAACTCCACGCGCCGGCGCCCAAGCCCGCCAAATACGCGGCTCCGCAAGCGGTCGATTCCAAAACCGCTGGACGGACGATTTCTTTCCCGTACAGATCCGCCTGAAATTGCATCAGCAGGTTGTCCGCCGTCGCGCCGCCGTCAACGCGCATCTGGTCGATTGTCATGCCAAGGGCGGTTAAATCGGATTCAATCGCCTCCGTTAAATCGTTGACCTGAAATGCAATCCCTTCCAAAGCGGCGCGGGCGATGTGAGCCGTTGTCGTGCCTCGGGTTATACCGAGGATTCCGCCGCGGGCGTTGGGATTCCACCACGGAGCGCCCAACCCCGTCAACGCCGGGACGAAGTAAACCCCGCCAGTATCGGGAACGGTTGCCGCCAGCGGCTCAATATCCGCCGACGTCCGGACGGATTCCAGCTTCAAGCCGTCGCGAATCCACTGTACAGCCGCGCCGCCAACAAAGACGCTCCCTTCCAGCGCGTAACAGACTTTTCCGTTTCGCCGCCATGCAACGGTAGTAAGCAGGTTAGACGCAGACCGAACGATCTCGTCGCCTGTATTGACCATTAAAAAGCAGCCGGTGCCGTAGGTCGTTTTGACCATGCCCGGCGTGAGGCACAGCTGACCGAATAGAGCCGCTTGCTGGTCGCCGGCGTCGCCGCAAATCGGGGCGGAAAACGGGATTTCCGGGTTCTGCATAACGCCCAGTTCCCCGGACGAATCGCAGACCTCCGGCAGCATGGACGCAGGGACGTCAAAGAGTTGTAACAGTTCTTCATCCCAACTAAGCGTATGAATATTAAACAGCAGCGTTCGGGACGCGTTCGAGACGTCTGTTACATGTTTCCGTCCGCCGGTCAGATTCCAGATCAGCCACGAGTCGACCGTTCCGAAGCGCAGCTCGCCCCGATTGGCGCGATCGCGAGCGCCGGGAACGTTGTCCAGAATCCAGCGTATCTTCGAGGCGGAAAAATAGGCGTCGAGAATCAGCCCGGTTTTCTGACGAATCATTTCCGCTGCGCCGTCCTGACGAATCCTGTCGCACAGATCGCTTGTCCGGCGATCCTGCCAGACGATAGCAGGGCAAATCGGTTTCCCGGTCGCCGCGTCCCACACGATAGTCGTTTCCCGCTGGTTGGCAATTCCAATCGCCAGCTCGTCGCCAGGCTTGACGTTTCCCCGTTCCAGAGCCAGTTTTGCCGTTTCCAGCTGACTCTCCCAAATCTCCATCGGGTCGTGTTCCACCCAGCCCGGCTGCGGAAAATACTGCGTGAACTCCTTCTGAGCGGACGAAACAATCTTCCCGCGGGAATCAAAAACAATGGCGCGCGAACTGGTCGTGCCCTGATCTAACGCTAATATATACATGGTCTTGTAAAGTTGGCTAACGTTTAAAGAACTGTTCTATCGTGGATTATAGCGAAAACGGAGATAAAAAGCAAGTAGGGAATAGGGAGAAATGGAAGGCGGTAACGAAGCGACCATCGGGAGCGGAGTTACGCGGTTTGCCGAAGGCAAACCCCAAATTTGCCCCCCGTCGTTAAGTTCGCCTGACGGCGAATGCGTAATTCCGTTCGCTTCGCTCACTTCATTACCGCCTTTCATTCATTCGTCGCCCCTGCCCTTGACAGGGTTTTCTCTAGCCGTATAATTATAAATGATAATTATTCGCTGTCAGTTCTGGCGGAGATCCAGTCAACGGGCAGCGGTTCCCCTCACATTTTATCCCCGAGAAAAGGAATTATTCTCATGTCCGAAAACATTACAGAACTGAACGAAGAGAATTTCGCGTCCGAAGTTTTGGAATCGCAAGACCTCGTCATGGTAGACTTCTGGGCGACCTGGTGCGGACCGTGCCGTATGCTCATTCCGGTTGTCGAACAGATTGCCGACGAACAGCGTCCTGGCGTTAAAGTCTGCAAGCTCAACGTTGACGACGCCCAGGCGATTGCCGCCAAGTTCGGCATTTCCAGCGTTCCTGCCATTCTGTTTTTCAAAGGCGGCGAAGTCAAGGATCGTTTAGCCGGAATGCAGTCCAAAAACAGAGTAACGTCCAAACTGGAAGAACTGGCGTAATCGCCTAAAGCGCCGCGACCGGCGGCAAACGCAAACGATGAAGATTCTTCAAATTATTCCCAACATGGCTCGCGGGGGAGCGGAACGACAATGCGTCAACCTGTCTTTGGGGTTGGCGCGCCGCGGACACGACGTCCACGTTGCTCTCCTAAACCAGATCAAGCTGGAATCCGGAGCCAACGCTTCTGCTCGCTCCAAACCGCTGTCGGACGAACTTCTCGACGGCGGCGTAAAGGTTCATTGCATTGGGAAACGTTTTAAGGTCGACCCGTTAGCGTTTATTCGACTTTGCGACGTCATTTCAGATATTCGTCCGGACGTAGCGCATACGTGGCTTTTCGCGCCCAACTGTTACGGCAGAGCGGCGGCGAAACTCTGCGGCGTCCCTAAAATTTACGGGAACGAACGCTGTCTCAATCCTTGGAAATCGAAGCCCTTTGAGCTTATCGACTCTGTTCTCAACCGGGTTTCCACCGCTGTTACAACCAATACGAAATCGTTCGAGAAAGACGGATACGTCTTCATTCCCAACGGCGTTGACGTCAACAAACTCATCGACCAGTCCGGGCGAGAATCCCGGGCGGACATTCTGAGCGAGTTCGGACTAAAACCGACCGCGTATGTAATCGCCTGCGTCGCCCGGCTGTGGCATCAAAAACGGCTCAAATGGGCGATTTGGTCAATGGACATCATGCGCCGCATGCACCCAGACTCCCATCTGCTAATTATCGGCGACGGTCCGCAGAGGAACCGGCTCATGCGATATCGACAGTTGTACAGATCGGAAGAATACGTTCATTTCCTCGGCGCCCGCAGCGACGTTCCCCGTATTCTTCGCGCCGCAGACGTCCTCTGGCTGAGCAGTCTGTACGAAGGACAACCCAACGCCGTTTTGGAAGCCATGGCGTTAGGCGTTCCGACGGTCAGCGCCCAAATTCCCGCCGTTGAGGAATTTATCACGCACGAAGAAAACGGTTTTCTGGTTGATCCCAACGACATTCCCGGATTCGCCCGATGGACGACTCATCTGTTAGAAATCCCGGGATTAAAAGAAAAAATCGTCTCCAACGCACGGGAGACGATTCATCAAAAGTTCGATCTGGAAACGATGGTTTCCGCTTACGAGAATCTGTATCAAAGCTGAATTAGCCGCTAGTTGCCAGCTTTTAGCCATTAGCTTGTGAAATCGTAGTTCAGACCGTTACGGTTGGAATCTCAAATCAACAAGCTAGAGGCTAGAAGCTAGAAACTAGAAGCTCAACTAGTCGCTAATAGCAGACCAGTCTTCAATCTTGTTGCCGTCGCGGCGGTTGCAAAGATTTCTGTGAATGTCTGTGTTGATGTTGTAATTAACGCGTCTGACGGAACCGTCGCAAAACGCCATGTTAAACGAAATGGCGTGGGCGGAACCAAACGGTTCTGTCCAGTCAGTGCCTTTTCTGTCGCGTCCAGGACCGCTGGAACAAATGCGCTGGTTGTCGTTGTCCGCGCCGTCGTATGCGGATTCGTTATCGCCGTTGCTGTCGTTGTTGTCTACAATGTATTTGTTGGTATTGAGGTATTTCTCGCCAACCATGTACGTGTTAGCTAACCCGTCTTCCACTTCGTCCGGCGTAACTTCGCTGAACAAAAAGGTGATGCCGTTCAAACCGCCTGTGCTGTCTGTACTGTCAGTCAGATATTTCATGGAGTAGTCTCGCAGCGTATAGCCTTCCTTGTACTTATATGAGTGAGCGTTAACCATGGACGGCAATCCGCTTCCAGCAACGTCGTGTCCAAAAGTGCCGGCGTTGGTGGCGTAGTCGCCTTTGATGCATTCCAAAACCTGTTTCACATACTGAATCGATGACGCGTTCTGTCCTTTCAATCCAACGAAGGAATGATCGTTTGCCTGAGTCATGTATTTATCCGCTTCTCCGTCTTTGGTTGGATAAATATTTCTGGTTCGACGCGTTGGGCAGTTGATAATCGGAATCGGGTTTCTCATTCTGTCACGAATAGCAGTGGTGCGCGCCTCGCCGTTCAATCCCAAGCCCTGGTTGCGGACGTTGCCCTGTTCCATATAGTCGAGAATGCTGAAAAGCCATCCGCCGGGTTGCTGAGAACCGTAGCCGCAGTCCGGTTCGCCAACCCACCAGTAACCCCAGCCGCCAGACGGGAAGAACCCTTGCGCGGTAACATGAGACGTCATGGCGCGAGAGATTTGAGTCAAATTGTTGACGCAAACCATTCGTCGCGCCGATTCTCTGGCAACGTTGACCGCTGGCAGCGTCAAGCCGACAAGGATGGCAATAATCGTCATAACAACCAGCAATTCAACAAGAGTAAAACCTTTGCGGAAAACGGAACTTCTCATAATGTTTTAGGGATATTGATAAATGGGATTTGGAAACGTATCTCAACTTAAAAAGGGAATAACATATTCCTATTATTCATTATACTTATTAGACGAAAAAAAGCAAACGTAGTTCGTCATTTTTTTTACAAAAAAAATCAAAATCCCGCTCGTATACACGGAAATTATTCGACATTTCAAAACAATTGCTCAAATTTTCTAGTTAAATATAGCGTTAATCTTTGTGCATCTTCTCCAAGTTAACTTTAAAAGATTTGTTTTCTAAAAAAAATCCGAAAAAGCTTCAAAACTGTTCTTGCGAAAAGTTGGAAAAATTGCAATAGTACGGAATCGTTTTCAATGGATTGAAAACATTCGCTTGACGGATTTGAAAAGGATTTCGATTTTGTTGAGATTGCCCCTTCCGAAATGTCCGCAGGAAGCTGACGTTTCCCTTTTTTGAGGCGTTCTCATGATGGAGAGTGTATTCATGACGAACCAAAAGGTCTTTTTTTGGCAATTGCTGACGGCGTTGACCGTCCTGACAGTTTTATTTGGTGTGACGTCAGAAAGTCGTTCTGAACAGGCAGCGCCGACGCCGCCAGCCAATACGGTTCTTCTGGACTTCTATGGAACTTACTGCCCGCCCTGCCGCGCGATGAGACCAGTTATCGAGCAGATTAAAAAGGCAGGCTACCCCGTTCGCAGCATTAACGTCAACGAAGACCCGGTTACGGCTCAAAAGTTTGGGGTTACCAATATCCCGTGCTTTATTATGGTTTCTGACGGTCGGGTTATTTATCGAACTGTCGGTATAACGGCTGGTTCCGAACTGGCGGCAATCTGTCAGAAAGGCATCAACGACGCCTACGACATGCAGCGCAAACGCGCCGTTGCCCAAACAAGCGCTCCCAAATTGAACGTTCCAGGCGCTCCAAACAACATCGTCCAAAATATTCCAGCCAGTAAAAATAAAATCGAAAACGATCGTTCTCCGTTAATCGGCGGATCAAGCAGCTCCAATCTGTTAGCTCCGGAACGTCTTCTTGCTTCGACAGTTCGCATTCGCGTTCAAACTTCTTTCTGCGACTACGGCACAGGTACGATTATCGACTCCCGCAACGACAGCGCATTGATTTTAACTTGCGGACACCTGTTCCGAGAATACGCCAAAGAACATGGGGGGAAAATTGAAGTCGACATGTTCGGAGAATCGCCGCTTCAAAACGTTGAAGCAAAATACATCTGTCATGACGAAGAAAGCGACTTGGGATTGATTTGCATTAAAATCTCTCATCCGGTTGCCGTTATCCCCGTTGCGCCTTTGAACTATCAGGCTCTGCGAGGCAGCGCCGTTGCCAGCGCCGGCTGCGATAACGGACGCGCTCCAACCGTTCAATCCAGTCAAATCGTTGCTATAAATAAATGTCTCGGACCGGCTAACATGTACGCTTCCGGCGCTTCTGTTCAGGGTCGTTCCGGCGGCGGCCTGTTCTCCAAAGACGGTTATTTAATCGGCGTCACGCTGGCTAACGTTCCCGGAGAAAATCAGGCTCTTTACAGTTCTTATCCTGCCATTCACGAACTGCTCAACAAACAGCGTCTGGCAGCGGTTATTTCTTCTCCCAGAAACGATTCTGTCAAACTGGCTCAAAAAGACGTCATCGATATGCCAAAGGAAATGCCTAAACCGGAAATGAATCTTCAACTTACTACAGACAGAGAAAACAGAAGCGCAGAAACAACTCAAAATTTGATCCAAAACAACTTCTCTCAACAACAAACGCGCGACATTGAAGAATTTCCCGTAGAAAAACCGCAAACAATCAATCTGACGCAGACGTCTGTCAGCGCGGCCGCTTCGAACAATCTTAACATTCTCCCGCCAGAAGACAACGCCGCTCCCGTTAAAAGCGCGTTTAAAGTTCGACCGGACATCCCCGCCTGGCCGCCGCGGTTCTAATTAGCTGCTAGCCGTTAGCTGCTAGCTATTAGCTTGTGCATTTGTAGTACTTAGCGTTATCAATTAAAGCCTTAAACTAAAATAAACAAGCTAGCAGCTAGTAGCTAGAAGCTATCGGCTGGATTCTCCCAGCTCATTTCCATACGTCTGCGTCAATCGCTTGACGTGTCCGGCAATAATCTGACGAAGCTCTTTCGGTTCAACTACCGTTGCCTCCGCGCCATAGCCGAGAATCCACCAGGAAATCTCGTTCAAACCGCTGACAACCGTCTCGAAGCGCAGCGTGCGGTCGTTAATCCAGCGGGTTTTCTGGTTTTTATGCCAGAAGATTTCTTCGACGTTTCTTCCTACTTTGAACGTGAAATCGACAACAACATGCCAGTCCGGTCCGTTTTCCGGAATGACGTTCCAGGCGTTGCGAAGGTACTTTTCGTATGTCCAGTCTTTGGGTCGTTTGAACCCCAGATTCAGCTTGCGCGCTTTGAGAATCCTCAGCACGTTGAACATTCGAATCTCATTATGTAAAGTCGAATATCCAACCGTCATCCATCCATGACGATTAAACACCACGACATACGGATAAAACAGAGTTTTAATCGTTTCCTCTTCCGTATAGGAATTGTACTCAAGATCGATAACGCTTTGCGTTCGGCATGCGTCCTGAAGAGTCATGTAACATTCCCGTTTGTCCTCCTGCATGCTGAACGGCGCGCCGGTCATGTCGACGTTTTGATACGTCTGCTCAATATAGTCGCAGGTTTCCGGGCTGAGATGGCTTTGAATCTTGAGTGCGGCGGAATGAACGACTTCAAAAAAGGGAACCGTCTTTTTCATTCCGAATTCTCGACACAAAATTACCAGACAAACCGCTTCCAGCGTCGTCAGACCAACAGACGGCATAACGTATCTCGTATCGAGAATTTCATACTTTCGAGTCGCCCGATCGTACGTAACAGCAACGTGAAGCTGTTCCGAAATGAGTTTCAGATCCCGTTTGATGCTTCTCGGGTCAAGGTCGTAGATTTCGCTCAACTCTTCAACCGTATACCCGCGCCCCAGACTCAACAGCTGAAGCATGTGAATCACTCGAGACGAACGATTGATTACCAGCGTTTCAGCTTTATCGTCTGACACCGGCAACTTGTTTGGCTCGTATTCCGGTTTTGGAGAGCGTTTCTTTCCCATCTGAGAACCCCTTTCTAACTTGAGAGTTGCACATTAATGGAAGGCGGTAATGGAGTGAGCAACGCGAACGGAATTACGCATTCGCCGTCAGGCGAACATGATAGAGGGTTCATGCTTTTTGGTTTGCCTTCGGCAAACTGCGTAACTCCGCTCCTGATAGTCGCTTCGTTACCGCCTTTCATTCATTTCTTTACCCCAACGCCTTTTGCGCCAACAGCTGACCTGCCTCAAAACAGGCGTCAAGCTGTTCCTGAGTCGGTCGGAATTTGCTTTTCACGCCCGGCGCGACCAGTTCCCAGCCCATCTTGGGGAGAATTTCCGCGATCTCTTCCATCGCGCCTTTGCCCCAGCCGCAGGAACCAAACGCGAATCCAAATTTTACCGGAGGTTTCAGACCGCCCAGATAGTTCAGAGCCGCTGCCATCGCCGGCATCATTTTGGTATTGAGCGTAGCGGAGCCGACAGCCATCGCGGCGCAGTCCAGAGAGGCATCTGCCAACTGAGTCAGATCGGACGAACGAATAAATATCTTCTCTACCGAAACGCCGTCAACGGAACAGGCGCCTTTGAAAATCTGGTCTGCCATAATCGCGGTTGAATTCCACATCGTATCGTAAACGATCATGACTTTCGCCTTCGTCTTTCGAGCCGCCCAGGCGGTGTACGCCTCTAAAATGGCGGGAATGTTCTTTCTCCACACAACGCCGTGAGCGGGCGCGATCTTGTCGATATCCAGAGCCGCGGCGGACGGGGGCTGCTTCGCACCCTGAGCGCTGGACGGCATAACGGTGTGGGCAGATTTCGTTCAGGCTTCTGCCA
>JAZRTH010000827.1:0-1005 GCA_045651945.1 Thermoguttaceae bacterium | reverse complement strand
ACACGAAATACACGAAAAGATTTATTTATAATCTTAAATTTTTCATAAATTCGTGTTTTTCGTGTTTAAAATTGATTAGACGGATAACCAATCGGCGAAAATCCGTCTAATCCGTTAAATCAGTGTGCGGACTGACCTGCCAACGACCATTGACGCCTAATCGAACTTCCGGTCGTACAGCAAAGCCGCGTTGAGAATGACCAAGACCGAGCCGGCGTTGTGAACTAGCGCGCCGCTGATGGGCCCCATAATTCCCAGCATCGACAGGATAATCGCGACGAAGTTGATTCCCATCGCCAGGGAGATGTTGTCGGTAATCGACTGAATCACCGCGTTGGACAGTTTCTTCAAATAGCCGATTCTCCCCAGGTCTTCTGTCATGAGGACAATGTCCGCCGCCTCAACGGCAACGTCGCTGCCGACTTTGCCCATCGCAACGCCGATATTGGCGGTTTTCAGCGCCGGCGCGTCGTTGACCCCGTCGCCGATCATGCAAACGCTGCGCCCTTCTGCTTGCAGCGTCTGAATCGCCTTTGCCTTCTCGCCGGGCAGAAGTTCCGCCTCAAAGCGCGTCAAGCCGTTCTGACGGGCGAAATACTCTGCCGTTTGGCGGTTGTCGCCGGTTAGAAGAACCGTATCGACGTTGAGCGATTCGAGCTGTTCGACCATGCTGCCGACGCCTTCCCGGGGCGTGTCGGACAGAGCAATCAGACCAACAAGTTTCCCGTCCGCCGCCGTTAAAATGACAGCGCTGCCCGTCGACCGCAGAGTCTGTAACGCGTCCCGGTCAGACTGTAACAGATTAACGCCATTTTCTGCAATCCATTTTTCAGACCCGCACAGAACGCTGCGTCCTTGGATGTTGGCTTGAATCCCCTTTCCAGACTGCATCGTGAACTGTTCCGGGTCGAACAGAGCAAGGTTTTCCTCTTTCGCCTGCTTGACAATCGCCTTTCCCAGCGGGTGTTCAGAGCGCTGTTCCGCCGACGCGGCAAGCGTCAAAAC
>JAZRTH010000826.1:0-5862 GCA_045651945.1 Thermoguttaceae bacterium | reverse complement strand
ATTGCCTACTGCCTACTGCCTATTGCCTCCCTATGACTACATTCGCCGTAATTTTGCCCGCTGCTGGACAAAGCAGTCGATTTTCCAGCCGTAAATCCGAATTGGCGGAGTTTGACAGCCCGCTATTGCGAAAAAAACAGTTTGCAATGCTGGGGTCTGCCGCGGTATGGGTTCACGCCGCTCGAAAGTTTCTCGATAGACGCGACGTAATTCAAATTATTATCGCAATTGCTGACGAGGACAGAACAGAATTCGAGCGTAAATTCCGTTCTAATCTGGTTATCGACGGGATTGAAGTCGTTTCCGGCGGAGCGCAGCGGGCGGATTCTATTCGAAACGCGATGGCGAAAGTCAAAAAAGAGGCGAATTTCGTTTGCGTTCACGATGCCGCTCGTCCGTGCGTGTCAGCAGAACTGGTGGACAAGGTTTTTGCCAAAGCCGTCCAGACGGGGGCGGCGATGCTCGCCTGTCCAGTTTCTGACACTCTTAAACGAGTGGATTCTAAAACGGGCGTTATTACGGAAACCGTTTCCCGCTCTGGGTTATGGGGAGCGCAAACGCCGCAGGTTTTTCGTCGCGACTGGCTCGAACAGGCGTACAAACTTCCAGACGTCTCAACCGCGACAGACGACTGTATGCTCATCGAACGTTTAGGACATGAAGTCAGCGTTGTCGAAAGTTCTCGCGTCAATCTTAAGATCACAACTCGAGAAGATTTGCAAATAGCCGCCCAGCTTTTAACGCTCAATAAAAAGAAGTCTCCGCTGGACTTTATTTAATTAGCAATTAGTAATTAGTAATTGACGCGAAGCGTTCGTCTGGAACCGCTTTAGCGGTTCAATATTAGTAGCCGTGGGTTTTAATCCACGGATTAGCGCGAAGCGGAATACGGACGGAAAACGTTAGTTCTTGATTGTAGGGGTTTTACGTTTTTTTCTAATTATTTAAAATGGGGGGCTTGTAATTTTTTCAAAATCAAGTAGAATCTGTCAAAAATTTATAAGATGTGAGAAGCAAGAAGTAAAATTTATATCCTGCCTGCCAGAATTTCCTGCCTTAGTTAAAAATGAACAGATTCCTTCGCAAGACGCCAGCAATGGCTCGATTGTTTGTTGTTCGTGGATCCGCTACAACGGATTGCGTTACCGTTTCGTTGCCCTGTCTTATTGGCCGCAGTCGAGAAGCGGATTTATTTGTTGACAGTTTATTGGTCAGCCGTTCTCATTGTCGTTTGGATTTGGTAGACGGAAAAGTGTCTCTCATTGACCTGGGATCTCGAAACGGCACGATGGTTAACGGTGAGGTGATTCCCAAAAACGTTCCTGTAGAATTGAGCAATCTGAGTTCGTTTTCTATTGGACCGCTAACGTTTCAGCTTGAATTCCAGCCGGCAGAAGTGGTTCATTCCGATGGTCAAAGCGCCGTCAATCAAATCAGCAATTGGCAGCTGGCAATTGGCAATTAATAATATTGCTTGAAGTTAACGTTTAGGGATGTTCTGCGCATCCCTAATAGTTTTTTACCCAAAACATAATTGTTTTCTTCGATGAATTTATTCTGTTTTATATATATTTATTAAAATCTTAAAATTCCTCTAGCGTAAAATTGTAAAATCAGATATAATAGATTATAGTTTTAAAATAGACAGTTGAGAGGAGTAAGAAGCGAGAAAGCCTCATTTCAAGCTCAACTATTTTTTGTTCACTATCAGTTATCAATTATCATGAGTCAAGCAGACCCTAACATCAGTAAACAGCTTAAAAATAAACTTGAAAGCCTTGGTTTGAATGCGGAATCGCTTTACGACAAGTGCAAAGCCATGGCGAATAACCTCTGGTGGTCGTGGCATCCGGAAATCATCAACGTCTTTCGCGACCTCGACCCGGATCTGTGGCGAACGCTGGATCACAATCCGATCGCCCTGCTTCGGACGTACGAGAACGATCAGGATAAGTTTTACGATCGCGTGTTTGAGCTGACCATGGAAGGGCGAATCAACTATGCGTTCCGCAGACTCAAGCAGTACATGACCGACCGTCCGATTTGGGCGAAGACGAACATCGGCGTTTTGGGCGCGCGTCCAGTAGCGTATTTCTCTCTTGAGTTCGGCATTCACGAGTCCGTTCCGATTTACTCCGGCGGTTTGGGCGTTTTGGCTGGCGACCACGTCAAGTCCGCCAGCGGCATGGGCGTCCCGCTGGTGGCTGTCGGTCTGTTCTACGACGAAGGTTACTTCAAACAGCGTCTGGATTCCAACGGCAATCAGCAGGAAGAGTACATCAACACCAAGATTGAAGACCTTCCCATGCAGCAGGTTCACGATAAAAATGGCAAAGCCTTGCGAATCCCCATTGAAACGCGAGACGGCGCCATTTACGCCCGCGTCTGGAAGATTCAGGTTGGGCGCGTTGAGCTGTATCTGCTCGATACGGACGTAGAAGAAAACGAACAGTGCAACCGCAAACTGACGTCTCGACTCTACGGCGGCACAAACGAAGACCGCATTCGTCAGGAACTTATCGTTGGCGTTGGCGGCGTTCGCGCTCTGCGAGCCGTTGGAATCAATCCCGGCGTGTTCCATCTGAATGAAGGACACTGCGCTTTCGCGACTCTGGAAGTCATGCGGGACTACATCCACGAAGACGGCATGACGTTCGACGAAGCTCAGCACACCGTCAATCGTCAAACCTGTTTTACGACTCATACGCCTGTTCCTGCTGGTCACGACCGATTCAATCAGCAGTTGATGGAAAAGTATCTGGAACCGATGAGCCGTTCGTTGGGAATCAGCTTTGATCAGCTCATGGCGTTGGGACGCGTTCATCCGGAAGACCACAACGAAACGTTCTGCATGACGGTTTTGGGCATGAAAATGGCGCGTTACGTCAACGGCGTGAGCAACCTTCACGGCGTCGTTTCCCGCCGCATGTGGAAAGACCTCTGGCCGGATCGCGACGAGAACAGCGCTCCGATTGGTCACATTACCAACGGCGTCCATCTTCCCAGCTGGCTGGCTGCTCCGCTGTGGAATTTGTATAACAGAACCTTCGTTCCGGACTGGTACGATCAGATGTATTTGTATGAGGTTTGGAGCGACATTTACAAGGTCGAGCCGGGCGAATTGTGGGAAACGCATCAGCTTCTCAAAAATCAGCTTATCGAATTCGTTCGCCGTCGCGTTACACGTCAGTGCGTTCGCAGAAACGAAAGCGAATTCAGCGTCAAAGCCGCTCAAAACGTGCTGGATCCCAACGCGCTGTTGATCGGTTTTGCCAGACGTTTTGCCACGTACAAGCGTGCAACTTTGTTCATGGACGACCTCGACTGGATGAGAAAAATTTGCTCTAATCCGGAACGACCTGTTCAGTTTGTCTTTGCTGGTAAAGCGCACCCGGCTGACGAACCCGGCAAAGCTCTGATTAAGAAAATTGCCGAGCTTCGCAAAGACCCGGTTTTGGGAAAGAATATCGTTTTCGTTGAAGATTACGACATCAACGTCGCCCGACATCTGGTTCAGGGCGTTGACGTCTGGATGAACAACCCGCGTCGACCCCTGGAGGCGTCGGGAACGTCCGGGCAGAAAGCCGTTCTCAACGGCGTTCTCAACTTCTCCGTTTTAGACGGTTGGTGGGCGGAAGCCTACAACGGCGTCAACGGATTCGCCATTGGCAACGGTCGCGCGCACCGAAAGGACGACAGCATTACAGACTCCCGCGACGCGGCTTCATTGCGCGATATGCTGGAAAATGAGATTATTCCTCTGTTCTACGACCGCGACGAAGACGGCGTTCCGCTGGCGTGGGTCGAACGCATGATGAACTCCATCGCCTCTTTGGCGTGGCGATTCAGCGCTCACCGAATGGTTGTCGACTACGTTACAAAATGCTATCTGCCCGCCGCTGGAAACGTTACCTGCGACATGAACAGACGATAAAAGTTAGGAGTGAGGAGTGAGGAGTTGACGCAAGCGCAATTCTCACTCCTCTGTTTTAAAATAGATAATCTGTACCGATTGTAACGGCTCTATTTTGTTTTTTCCGGATTATTTCTAAAATTTGGTCTTTCATTTTTATTTCTTGACCTATACTCATATACTACATAGAGGAGTATTATATAATGAATAAGACCTATTGCGCATTGTGCGGAATTTTACTCATAGCCGCTGCGATTCTGTTAGGGTTGTCTCTGGCGGGGTATTCCCCGTCGGACTCTCTGATGGGGAACTATTATCCCGTCCATAGTCTGGAATCGATTAGCAATCCCTGCGGATACTGCGGAGCCTGGATTTCAGAGCAGCTGTTTTATTTCGTGGGCTGGGGCGCTTATATACTTTTGGCGTCGCTGCTGGCGTACGCCTGGCTGACGTTTTCCCGTCAGGCGATTGATCATCATATTTTCCGCGCTTTTGGCTGGTGGATGGGGCTGGTCGGAACGCTGATCTGTTTTGCTCTGCTGTTCAGCGATGCAAAGTTTTCGACATTGCCGTACGGTCCCGGCGGGCTGGTCGGATATCAGGTGAAACAGTTTCTTCACAGTCAGTTGTCCTTTGCCGGTACGTTTATTGTCGGCTTGAGCATGGTTCTTTTCGGCGGGATTATGTGCGCTGAAAACCTGATGTACTTCGTCTTGAATCTGTTCATTTTGCACCCGGCAAAGAAGATGTACCGCCTTTGGATTGCGGACGGACGCGAACCGGCGCCGCAATTGGCTCTCGAGGGCGGTTGCGATGAGGCTTTAGTAAACAAAAAACCGGAAATCGAGAATAAACGCGAAGAAAAAGCGTCCTCCTCGCAACTCGCAACTCGCAACTCGCAACTTTCCCGAGGCATGGATAAGGGAGATAACAAGGGCTGGTTCTGGAATCGAGTTCTGCCGAAGTCGAAAACGCCCAAGCCGGAAATTCAGCTTCCGGAGCCTGATAAACAGCTTAAACTTGTATCGTCAGACGAAATTGACGAGGAACTGGTTGAAGCGTTGGTCGGTCCGCCGGAAAAGGTCAAAGAGCCGTACAAACTCCCGCCGATTGATTTGCTCAAGCCTCCGGTTGTGTTCAATCAGGAAGCGTACGAGGAAGAGATTCAGAACACGTCGTCGCTGCTGCAAACGACCATGGCGGACTACGGCGTCAACGTTGAAGTAGTTGACCATCAGACCGGCCCGATTCTGACGATGTACGAAATCAAGCCGGAACGCGGCACCCGTCTGAACAAGATTTCCTGCTTGACGGACGATTTGTCTATCGCCATGAAGACGGGCGGCGGCGTGCGAATTGTCGCGCCTTTGCCGGGGAAAAACACGATTGGAATTGAAATTCCCAACAAGAATAAAAAGTCCGTCCGGTTCCGGGAAGTCCTTGAGGAATCCATGGAACAGACGAAGGGCATGAACATCCCGATTTACCTGGGCTGTGACGTCGCCGGCGCGCCGATTTACGCAGACCTTGCCAAGCTGCCGCACCTGCTCATCGCCGGTCAGACGGGTTCCGGTAAATCCGTCTGCTTGCACTCGATTATCGCGTCCATGCTCATGACGCGGTCGCCATCGCAGGTTCGATTGCTGATGATCGACCCGAAGATGGTCGAACTGTCGCAGTACAAGAGCATTCCGCACCTGATGCACCCCGTTGTAACAGACATGAAAAAGGCGGAAGCGTTGCTGGCATGGGCTGTCGACAAGATGGAAGAACGTTACAATCTGCTGGCGCAGGCGGGCGTTCGTCACATTTCACAGTACAACAACCTGACTCAGGAAGAGCGCCTGGCGAGAATCAAGGCGCAGACGGAAGAAGAACGTCAGAAGATTCCGGAGTACATGCCGTCTATCGTTATCATCGCCGACCAAATGGCGGATATGATGATGACC
>JAZRTH010000825.1:0-1118 GCA_045651945.1 Thermoguttaceae bacterium | reverse complement strand
CCAACCCGGCGCGATCGCTTTCCCGCGGGGACGTTGGAACCGGCAGCGCGAACGGACGACCGACGAAGAACGAAATTCTCGAAGCCGTCTTGTTGATGAGCGCCGGCATGAACGCCGACGCAGTCGCCGCGTCTGGAATCGGACAGCGCGCAATGAACGAAGCGGTTTCTGCCAACTGGCGCGGGATCACGCTGCAAAATATGCTGCTTATGGCGCTTGAAGAGAAGACCGGTAAACGTTTTTACAACGCCGGTTCTTGTACGTCTGAAATTTTCGCTATGCTGCATGACCAGGCGAGCGGAAAGAACCCCGTCGCAGCGTCTGGCGGATTCTCGACAATTGGCGCGCTGGCAATCCTTAACAACGTTCTCAACAAGACATTTAAAGAACGTTGGACGAACTTTAATTCTGTTGTCGACAAAATTTCACAAAGCAACGTCAACAACGACCTCCGCAAGGGCTATTTTGTGGACTACGACATTGTCGGCAATCTGCAAGAAACCGGGCAGGACGGCGAAATTAAGAGCGTAACGCTGAAATCGACCGAAGTTGCCACTCAAGTTCTTGAGTATACGATGAGCCTCACGCTGACGGAAAGAATGATCATCAACGACGATCTCGGCGCCTTTGCCAAAATCCCGAAAAAGCTGGCGCGGAAAATCAGAATCCACCGCGAAAAAATGGCGTTCAAAAAGCTGGAAGACAATCTGGCGTCTTTCTGCACGTCTGCCCGCGGAAACGTCTTGACGTCTGCCAACGCGCTGAATATTGCCGGTTATAACGCAGCCGCCGCGGCGTTGCGTCTTATGGAAACCGACGGATCGACCGCGACCGATCCGGAATTCACCGACGCGGAAGGCAAGTTCGTTCTTGTTCCGCCCGCCCTGCTGCCAACCGCTGAAACGCTCTACCGCGACACGAAGTGCGACCTTGTGGGCTTAGGCAGCAACCCGCAGACCAACCCGCACGTTGGGCGTTATGAGCCTATTTCTTCTCCCTATTGGAGCAGCGCCTTCAATTCCCAAACCGACACGCAGTGGGCGATGTTTGCCGATCCGAACGATTCGGCGGCGCTTATCGTTTCCCACCTGGCGGGACAGGAAACGCCGCGGATCGAA
>JAZRTH010000824.1:0-2435 GCA_045651945.1 Thermoguttaceae bacterium | reverse complement strand
AACCCGGCATTAATCCTGCTGACGACTCCGCTGCTCCAGCTGAATCAGCCAATGACGAAAAGGCGTTTGACAACGGGTCGTTTGCTGTTGTTGAATTCAAAGAACCAGTTTCCAACGACGTTGTCAAAGCCATGATTGAAGACGCGATGGTCGCGGAAAACGTTGCTGTTGAACAGCGCGACGTTTTGGTTGAAAATCCGTTGTTTGACGACGATACAACCTCGGCGTTCAATACTTGGAACGTATCCTTCGTTTTGCCGCCGGCAGACGCTCAGAAGATTCTCGAACGCGTTAAGTCAACCGCTCAGGCGGAACCGGTCTTCCCAGCCCGCAACATGATTGGGCCTCAAGTCGCCGGCGACCTGCGAACCAAAGGTTTGACGGCTATCTTCGCCAGTTTGATCGTTATCGTCGTTTACCTCTGGTTCCGATTCCAGAAGATTTACTACGGCTTTGCCGCTACGATCGCGCTGGTTAACAACGTTATCCTGTCCGTTGGCGCGTTGGCGCTTTCCGCCTACGTCTGCGGCGCGCTCGGATTCCTGCTCATTGACCCGTTCAAGATCGGCTTGACCGTTCTGGCTGGTATTATGACGATTATCGGTTACTCGCTCAACGACACGATCGTCGTCTTCGACCGAATTCGTGAAGTCAAGGGCAAGGCGCCTCACATCACTCCGGCGATGGTCAACCAGGCAATCAACGACATGTTGGCTCGTACGATTTTGACGTCCGTTACCACGTTGTTGGTAATTATCGTTCTGTACACTTGGGGCGGTCAGGCGATTCACGCCTTCGCGTTCACGATGCTCGTCGGCGTTATCGTCGGTACCCTCAGCTCCATTTTCATCGCGGCTCCGACGCTGTGCAACATGGATATGAAAAACGCTCTGCGTGAAAAGTACCTTGCTGAATACGAAAGAGCTAAAAACAATCAGGAAAACAAGTAGTCTTTTGAAAAGCGTTCGTTTTCCAAAGGATTAAAATAATCCTGAATTAACATTCACAAAAGCGTTCTGTTATTTGACAGAACGCTTTTTTTGCGTGGCGCTTTCCCGTCAAATCGCCTGCTCCGTCCCCTTGACTTTTCTGATATATGTGGGATAATACTATATAACATATCCACTAATATCAAACAACATTTCTGAAACAGAAAGACAATACAATGACGCAGTTGACAGAAGCCCGAAAGGGCGTCGTAACCCCGGCTATGGAAGCCGTCGCCGCCAGTGAATACATGACCCCGGAACAGGTTCGGGACCTGGTCGCGTCCGGTCGGCTGATAATTCCAGCCAACAAAGTTCACCTCGAAAAGGGACTTGTCCCGATGGCAATCGGAGCCAACGCTCGAACGAAGATCAACGCCAATCTGGGCAACTCGCCCATTTCTTCCGATATAGACTGCGAGCTGGAGAAAGTCCGCTGCGCCGTTCGCTACGGGGCGGACACCGTCATGGACTTGTCCACCGGGCAGAACATCAACCAGATTCGTCAGCGCATTGTAGACGAAATGACGGTTCCCGTCGGCACGGTTCCGCTGTACCAGATGGTTGAGATGATCGACAAAATCGAGGACATGAAGCCGGACGACTTCGTCCAACTGGTCGAACAGCAGGCGAAGCAGGGCGTAGACTACTTCACGATTCACTGCGGACTGCTGAGAAGTCACGTTGCGCTGACCGACCGGCGCAAACTGGGAATCGTCAGCCGCGGCGGGTCGCTGGTTGCCAAATGGATGGTCGCTCACAAAGAGGAAAACCCGTTCTACCAAAAGTTTGACGACCTGTGCGACGTCATGAAACAGTACGACGTCGCGTGGAGCATGGGCGACGGACTTCGCCCCGGCTGTCTGGCAGACGCAACCGATCAGGCGCAGCTGGCGGAACTGGCGACGTTTTCCGACCTGTGCAAACGCGCCTGGGACAGAGGCTGCCAAGTCATGATCGAAGGACCCGGACACGTCCCGATGGATCAGATTGTCATGAACATGAAACTGCAGCAGGAATGGTGCTGTGGCGCGCCGTTCTATGTTTTGGGGCCTGTTACAATGGACTGCGCTCCCGGGTACGACCACATCACCAGCGCTATCGGCGGGGCGATTGCCGCCATGCACGGCGCCGCGATGCTCTGTTACGTTACCCCGCGAGAACATATCGGCTTGCCGATGTTGGAAGACGTCCATCAGGGCGTTATCGCGTATAAGATAGCCGCTCACGCCGCTGACATCGCCCGCAAACTGCCGCACGCCCGCGACCTCGACGACGCCATTTCAGACGCCCGCGCTGCGTTCGACTGGAATCGGCAGTTTGAACTCGCTCTCGACCCGGAAACGGCTCGCCGCATGAGAGAGGAATCCCTCGTCGCCGCCAACCAAAAGAACCATTGCGGAGACGAACGCTTCTGCTCCATGTGCGGTCCGAAATTCTGCTCGATTC
>JAZRTH010000823.1:0-5131 GCA_045651945.1 Thermoguttaceae bacterium | reverse complement strand
AAAGGGATAAACAACACCGATAACAAGTCCTATGATCACTCCTATAACGATCATATAAAAACAAAAAATGTCTGCGTTCATTTTATACCTCCATATACTTTATACGATTTTTATAAAAAAACGTAACAGTATTATAGCGATAAAAACAAAAATTGTTTCCGTTTTCCATTTCTTTGCGAACTTTGCGTTCTTTGCGGCTTAAATATTTGGCGGGCGTCTTCGCCCGCTTAATTATTTCATTCTTCCTCGTTTTCTAAATCGCGCAATTTGCCAACAACCTCAATAAACAGTTCAATACTGTAGCGTTGTTCTTCTGCAAACTGTTCTTTTAATCCCTGTTCTAGCAGAACCTGGCATAATCCAACGCGCAAGCTCTCTCTGAAAGGCTCCAATTGCAACGCAGTACGAAACAGCTTTTCCGCCAACGGATAGTTGTCGTTTATGTAATAGTAAACCGCCAGTTCTTCGTATGCGTTAACACAGAACGGATCCTTTTCCAATATTGAAATGTAATAATTCGGGATGTCTAAAGACGAATCTTCATAACAGTATTTATAACTTTCAAGAACGCGTCTCCATGATTCCAGAAAAGACGACTGTGGATACCGCGCCAGCAGCGCGTCGATCTTTTGAATCTCTTTGGAATAACCTTCGAGATTTCTGTCTTTGTTTTCAATGCACGTTTCCAGACTATCGAAAAAATCGGAAACTGTCGACATGAAAGAGTCCAGTTTTTTGCTGTCGTCAGAATTGTGTTCGTTTTCCATTTCTTTGCGATCTTTGCGTTCTTTGCGGCTTAAATATCTTCTTCGTTACTGTTTTTCAGCGGGTCTTTGGACAAGGCGGCGCCTATGGGCGCCGCACTCCCCGCGCAAGCGTCACGCTTAGCGTAATTGTTTATTCCGAACAATTTTCGGCAAATACCTCCCCAAATGCGGGGGCTGATTGTATCCGACGTTTTGCCAGACAATCGACATGCGGTAGACGTGGTCGGTCATGAGGCAGTTGACGCGGTACGGCGTCGGAATCGTCGTCGAAAAGATATTGATCTGAGCGGGATTTTCAGCGTTGTACAGGATTACTTCTTCCCTCCAGTCGCCCAGGATGTCCGCCTGCAGATTGGGATTGGACTTGGTTCCGTTAATCGTCGACGAATGGTTTATTCTCCAGAACGTCGCCAGGCGACCGTTTTTCCACGAGTCGATAGCGCTACGGTCGAACAGCTCGTCCTGCAAGTCGCCGTCCCAATAGATGCGGAAATTCTGAGATGGACGTCTATCCGATATCTTCTTGCCGTCCAACGACCACAGACCGTCAGCCGCGTAAGACCAGACTTCGTATCCGGGATTGTCCGCGTCGACGTCAGCCGCCAATCCCCGTCCAACGTCAAAACCGGCGTGAACGCCCCAGAGAATCTTCCCGTCCGCCGACCGGACTTCCATGCCGTAGTTCGCCGTCTTGCTTTCGTGAACGTCAAAGACGTAGAGTTTCTCGCTATCGTCTTGAGGCGTTGTACTGGCAAACAGATGCAGCGCGTCGCCGTGTCCCAGTCCGGTTCGATACAGCGTCGTCCCATCGTCGTCCAGAGCGGCGGAACCGTAGACGATTTCGTCTTTCCCGTCGCCGTCCAAATCGCCGACAGCCAGGTTGTGATTTCCCTCTCCGAAAAGCCCTTCGCCCGGCGTTTCGCTTTTATGGAGCCAGCGCAGTTTGAGGTTCTTCCCGTCGAAGTCGAGAGCCATGACGTACACGGCAGAATAGTACCCGCGGCAAAAGACGGCAGAGGTTCCGACAGGGTCGGTTCCCGATTGGACGTGGGGAGCGCCGAAAGCAGCTTTTTCGGAGGCATAACCTTGTCCTACTGCCCGTGCGGCTACGCACCCATCTAAACTCGCGGCGCAGGCGAGAAATCTGTCACAGCGGTTTCCGTAGTTGTCGCCCCAGCCGTCGGCGGCGAATCGATCCAGTTTCCGAACCGTTCGCGGGGCAGGGTAGTCAATCGTACAGACAGCCGCGCCAGTCTCGCCGTTAAAGACGGTTAGAAACTCCGGACCGTCCAGAACGCGCCCGTCTTTGTTACGATAGTCCGCTTTGGCGTCGCCGATAACGCGCCCCTGACCGTCGACCGTCCCGTCGGCGGATTTACAGATCAGTTCCGCCTTGCCGTCCCCGTCAAAATCGTAAACCAGATACGGCGAGTAATGCGCCCCGGATCGAATATTGACGCCCAAATCGATGCGCCACAGCTTCTTCCTGTCCAGCGTATAGGCGTCGATAAACGTCGTCCCGGTATACCCGCTTTGAGCGTTGTCTTTGGCGTTGGACGGCTGCCATTTCACGATTAACTCATATCGACCATCACCGTCAAGGTCGCCGCAGCTCATGTCGTTGGGCGTATACTGACACTTTGACCCGTCCGGCATGGTCTGATCGTCCGGCAAGTCCAGCGTCAGGGTCAGAAAACCGTCTTTCCAAACCGTCGCCGCTGGGCTGACATCGCCGTTGTATTCCACCGCATAGACGGAATCGCTTTTCCCGTCCCGGTCGAGATAATTCGACCCGGCGGACGCGTCGAGAGCCGCAATCGGATTCCCGTCCCGCAGGAGCGTATAGACCGCATCGTCCGCATCGCTGGGCAGAACCCGCCACGATGTAAAGACGCCCTGCGGGGTCTGAATCGCGACCACGCCCCGGTCAAGGTGCGAGCCGCACGGGCGAAAAGGACGAGTTTTTGCCTCCGAACAAGCCGATTTCGACACACCCCACGTCAAATCGGGAACCGACCCTGTCGGGCGCTCGTCTCCCAGAACCGGCGTCGTCAAAACCAGCAGGAACAACACATATATCTGAGATCGATAATATTTCATAGTTTAGTTTCCTTTCGAGTGTTATTATAATAGAAGTTGGAAAATAATCTACTCCCCGCCCGCCTTGCGGAAACGTCAGCCCTATAATCTTATCTATTTTAACAGTCTTTTCAGAAAATTTCAAAATATTTTTGCTCAGCGCTTCTCGAAAGAAAAAATCTGGTGTATAATATATATCAAGTATAAAAGCGATTTTCCGTTTGCGGTCGGTCGTCCCGGCGCAAATGTCGTTTATATAATCGTTATCCAGTTTTCCCAACGAGGGAGTAAAAACATGGCTAATAATCAATCCTCATTCAAATATTTCCTGATTGCTTTTATCGCGCTTTTATGCGCTTCCAATATCGCGCTGGCGGATTTGGTCGCCTACTGGACGTTTAACGATTACGCTAATGGAACGCTGCTTTCCGCAACCACGGATTCTTCTGGAAATGGCTTTACCTGCAACAACGTCGGCGACGCCAATTATCGTCCGTCTATTACCAGTTCCAATCCGCTGTACGGCAACCATCTTCAAAGGAACAACGCAACTGCCGAGTCCAAAAGCAACTGCGGTCTTTCTGCCGCCAATGTTTATACCGGCAATATGACGATTTCTTTCTGGGGAACTCAGCCTGGGACGAACTGGCGAAACTACATCACGTTAAGAACCGGTTCAACCGGGGAAGAATTTCAGTTCCAAAAAGCCAATAACGGCATGATGGTCTATAAAACCGACAGCAGCAATAAAAACGCAACCGGCATGGTTGGCGATTCTTCGATAAACCTTGGTTCAAACTGGCATCATTTTGTTGTTACGGTTGACTCGTCAACTCAAATGGCGTACATGTACATTGACGGCGAACTGATATCGCAAAAAGCCTGGACGCACAATCAGCAAGTTACCAACCTTACATTTAACGGCGCGTGGAACTTCGGCGGTCGTGGCAGCGACGCCAATCTGGACGAAGTTCAGATTTACAACCAGTCCATGACGGCCCAACAGGTTCAGTTCCTTTATCAAAATCCGTCTCTGTATCAGGCGACTGTTTATCAGCGCAGCGTAACAGCAAACGGAAACTGGTCGGATGCCGCCTGGAACGCCAACGGACAAACCGGTCAGGCGTTTGCCAATTCCTCTGCAGTACAGTTCAATGCGGAGAATTCTCCGTCGATAACGCTCGATAAAAACATTACCGTCAATTCGATTGATTTCAACGGTTCCATGACCGTCAGCGGTTCCAATACGATTACGCTCAACGGGGAAAAACGAATTGGCGTTGCAAACGCAGGCGACGTTGCAACAATCAGCGCTCCAATAACCGCTCAGTACGATAACAGCTTCGTTAAAACCGGAGCTGGAACGTTAGAACTGACAGCCGCCAATTCCTTTGCCGGCGGAACGACGGTTTCCGCGGGAACGCTCAAACTGTCCGGCGACGGCGCTGTGGGATCGGTTACCGTTGCTGATAACGGTACGCTGGAATTGGGTTACGAATCAAACAAAACGTATAACAGCGCCATTTCCGGAACCGGCTCTTTGGTCAAGTCCGGCGCTGGAACGCTGACTCTGTCCGGCTCTTATTCGTATACTGGTGAGACGACGGTTTCAGGCGGAACTCTCCTTTTGCCAAATGGCTCCAGTCTGCAAACTCCTAAAATTACAGTTGCATCGGAATCGGCGCAGGGAGCAACCTTCCATGCGGGAACGGATCTGTATTTTATCGACCTTGAGATCGGGCAAGGCGGAACTTTCGTATTTGGCGAAACGTCAGCGTCCCAGGAGATTACGATAGGTAATCTTGCTCTCAACGGCGGGACAGTCAGTTTCGATTTTAATGACGTCGGCAGCGAAGACGCCGACTGGCTTTATGTTTCTTCTGCCAGCCTGAATTCCGGGATTATCAATCTGACGTTCAATGACAGCAGCGCAGACGAGTGGTGGACAGCCATTAAAGAATACGATGGTTTTCCAATTATTAACGGTACGATAAGCGACTATGAAAGCTTCAATCCTCAAAACGTTAAAGTTGCTGTGAACGGTACGGTAAGCAATTCATGGTCGCTTACCGCTGAATCAAATCAGCTTTTTCTTCTCGCTGTTGACGGTGGAGACGATCCCGGTCCCGGACCTCAACCCGTAAGCAACTGGTATGACGCCAACACGTCTGATATCAGCTTGCAGAATTGGACGATTAATGGCACGGATAAAGTCGGCGCCAAGTTTACCGATGGCGGATCTGACGCTGAGTATTCAGGTCCCGTTATTATGAACGCCAACGGTT
>JAZRTH010000822.1:0-3056 GCA_045651945.1 Thermoguttaceae bacterium | reverse complement strand
CGAATCCTTCTCAACTTTGAAGCCTGCGACTGGATTACCAACGTTTACGTCAACGGCAAACACGTCGGAAAGCACGTCGGCGGATACGCTCCGTTCAGCTTCGACATTACCGACGCCCTCGTCGAAGGGACTCAGGAAGTTCGCGTTGTCGTTTACGACCCGACCGACGCCAACTGGCAGCCGATCGGAAAACAGGTTCGCACGCCGCGCGGAATCTGGTACACGTCTGTAACCGGTATTTGGGGATCCGTCTGGATGGAACCGGTTGCTCTGCAGGGACAAATCGCGTCCGCTGCCGGATACGCTGCAACGGTGGAAGACGGCAAACTGACGCCCGCTCTGGACGGCTCGTTTGTTATCAAGGGAACCTCCGACGCGGCTGACGGCGCGAAAGTCAACGTAAAAATTCACGCTCCCAACGGCGACACCGTTTTCATCGGCGCTGCTGACGTCAAAGACGGCAAGTTCACGATTACCGGCAAGATCGAAAATCCGAAATTCTGGGCGCCCGGCGCTCCGTATCTTTACGACGTTGTTTATACTCTGGACGTTGACGGCGCCAAAGTTGACGAAGTCAGCAGCTATATCGGCTTGAGAACGTCTACAATCGGCGTCGACAAGAGCAAGGACGACTATCTGCGTCTGCTGGTTAACGGCAAGTTCATCTTCCAGTACGGCCCGTTGGATCAGGGCTGGTGGCCGGACGGACTGTACACGGCTCCGACGGACGAAGCTCTGCGTTACGACCTCGAAATGACGCAAAAGATGGGCTTCAACATGCTCCGCAAGCACGTCAAGGTCGAATCCCGCCGGTTCTACTATCACTGTGACAAACTCGGCTTGCTCGTCTGGCAGGACATGCCCTCCGGCGACAAGCACATCCGTCCCAGCGATCCGGACATCGTCCGCTCGCCCGAATCCGCCCAAAACTACTACAACGAATGGACGGAAATCATGACGACGCTGCAGAACTCGCCGTCAATTATCATGTGGATTCCCTTTAACGAAGGCTGGGGACAGTTCGACACGGCAAAGGTCGTCAAGTACACGAAAGAATTTGACCCGACCCGTTTGGTCAACTGCACCAGCGGCTGGGCGTTCCGTCCCTGCGGCGACGTTCACGACATTCACCATTATCCCACGCCTGCTCGCCCGGCTAACAGCGATGAGTTCGCTATCGTTTTGGGAGAATTCGGCGGTCTGGGACTTCAGATTCCCGGTCACACCTGGAAGCAGGAAGGCAACTGGGGATATCAGGGACTTATCGTTGACCGTCAGGCTCTGCTCAACAAGTATACTGGGCTGATGAAATCGCTGCGCGGTCTGATTGACGAAGGGCTTTCCGCCGGCGTTTACACGCAGACGACGGACGTCGAAATTGAAATCAACGGTCTGATGACCTACGATCGCAAAGACGTCAAGATGGGCGTAGAGAACATCGCCAACGCCAACGCTCTGCTGTACAAGCCCAAGCCGGTTGTCAAGCGAGTTCTTCTCGACGACGCCCGCAAGGCAGAGTCCGTTTGGAAGTTCACAACCGATGAACCGGCGGCGAACTGGATGGACTCCACCTACGACGATTCCAGCTGGGATTCCGGCAAAGCGGGATTCGGCAAGATGACGGAATACGTCGAACCGGCAACCGAATGGAACACGCCGGAAATCTGGCTTCGCAAGACGTTTGAATTCGACGGGAATCTGGAAGGCTTCCTCGCCGCAACGCTCTTCCATGACGAAGACTGCGAAGTCTACATCAACGGAATCAAAGCGCTGTCCGTTACCGGATTCGTTACCCGATACAACGTTTACGACCTCGCCCCGGAAGCCGCCAAGGCTCTCAAACCCGGAAAGAACGTTGTCGCCATTCACGTCAAGCAGACCCGCGGCGGTCAGTTCATTGACTTTGGTCTGGTTGAAATGGTTGAAGGGAAATAGTTATATGGAGTGCGGCGGCTTGCCGGCGCTTTCATTACCAGAACCGCTGCAAACATCGATTAACTATATTCGTGCCAATAACGTAAAGAACCAAATGTTCCAACGTTGTTGGCACGAATTACTTTAAACGCACATCTTAACTCTTTTCTTGCGAAAGCGACGGCAAGGTGCGGAGCCGCACGGGCGAATGGACGAGGTTATGTCTCCGAAAAAGCCTGTTTCGAAGATACCCACGTCCAATCAGGAACCGACCTTGTCGGACGACGCACTCCAAAAATTTTCTCTATTTTAACAAAAATTTCTCCAAAAATTTAGATTTAGCGCTAACAATTTTCAAAAAATCTATTATAATATATATTGTGATATAATGCAGACGTTCTATTTTGTCCGAACGGTATCGGCAATAGAGAGTTCGCAGAAGAAGTCATTATTCCCCTGTTTTGGAGAAATAATATGGTCAATCATTCAAGTCTGAATATTTCGTCCGCTCGCGTTTTAACGTCCGCCTGGGTTGCACTGGTACTGTTTGCCAGCGTCGGTTTTGCTAACCCGGTTCTTTATACGGACGACACGCTTCCTGCCGCTAATATTTCCATCGGGGCTGACGGCGTTGAGTTCCAGCTTTCTGCGAATAAAACGTATGGGTATACGATGTCTGGCTCCGGCGATTTTTACAAAACCGGCGACGGAACGCTGACGCTAAATAAAAACGGCAGTACGTTTACCGGAGACGTTCATCTTGACGGAGGGAAAATTTCGGTAAGCGCCAAATGCACCGGGACAAATTCAACTTTAGGCAAAGTTCAGGCTGGCAGAACCATTTACATCAGCAACGGTACAGAGTTGATTTTTGCCAATCAGGACATTTTGACCAACGCTCACAATGACAATCCGGTTGCCTATGTTGTAGACGGGGGAAAAATCTCCAACTCTGGAGCGTATTACAATTTCCTTCAGACTGTAACGTTAAAAAACGGCGCTAACATCCACGCTGTCGATGGCAATACGACTTGGGAAGCGTACAAGTTTCAAAACATCAAGCTCGTTTCCAACTCCGACGGCTCTGCGGCGACGGCGCCAACGATTACCGGCGCGAATAACGATCACGCCGTTATTTCCTT
>JAZRTH010000821.1:0-4572 GCA_045651945.1 Thermoguttaceae bacterium | reverse complement strand
TTTAATTGTCTTCCTAAGACCGCTTGGCCTCCGACTTCAGTATTGATCCGTAAGAAACGATCAGCGATTGTAACAGATATAAAAAAAGCGCAGGAATTTGATCCTGCGCTGTATTTTAAATCTGCGTTACATGTTGTACCGCGAAATAATGCCGGTGTCGAGCAGAAGCGTCCAAACCATCAAAGCCAGCAAAATAAACAGGCCAATGTAGGACAGAATAATCATCAGGTTTTCCGGCGGCGGAGTTCCGAAAATCCATTCCCAGGCAAGGAAGACAACGTGTCCGCCGTCAACAACTGGAATGGGCAGCAGGTTGAAAACCGCCAGGTTAGCGCTGATCATACAGGTGAAAAGCATAAGGATTCCAAAGCCGCGAGTAGCGGACTGGTACGCCACCTGAGCCAGCATGACAGGGCCGCCCAAGCCTTTCATGGAAACCTCGCCGGTGCAAAGGCGATGAATCATACGGAAGACGAGCAAAAACATCTCGTTTGTTTTCGCAACGCCCATGCTGACGGATTCGCCAAAAGACGCCGCTCTGATCTTGGCAGTTTTAGCGTAAACGGTAACGCCGCGGTCAGGAATAAAGCTGTCATTCGATTCCTCCGGCGTTACATCGTACGTCATAACGTCTGTAAAGAGACGAACTTTTGTTCCCACCGGGAAACTCTGAATGGTATCCATCACAAAAGCCCAGTCTGGATGATGTTCGTCAAGATTGATCTTGGGGAACTTCTCGTAATAGGATTCCCATTGAGCCTTTGAGACGCCAGCCAGCTTTTCGTCTGCCGGATAATCCGGAGGCAAAATCTGGAATCCGGTAATTTTCATCTTGGGCTGAATGCCAGCCTTGTCAGCCGGAGATCCGGGACGAACGTAGTAAATGTTATTGGTAATCTCGTAGCAGAATCCCAGTTCCGGAACCGCCAGGCTGCAATGGCGCAAAATCGGGGAATAGTCTGACGTCTGTTTGACGTCCAGGAGCGTATACGTTTCTTTAATGATGGAATCGCGTTCCTTTTCCCCTTCGCGCAGATCGCGAGATCGCTGAATGCCAATCGTAATCGACAGCGGCTCTTTAGACCCGGATTCCTGATGCTTTTTGACGCGCTGTTCTATAACCTGCGGGAACTTCCACGGGTCAGCAATCGGGAAATCGTCAAGCGTTAAAAGCTCGTCGCCAGCTTTAATTCCAGCGCGATGAGCCGGGCTGTTTGGACGAACGCCGGTAATCTTGCCGATTTTCATAACCACCCCTAAATCCAGAGCCGGACGAGGTGGAATAACAACGTCTTTGCTGAAATCTTTTTTAGCGGCGCTGTTTGATCCAACGGTAACCGTAACAGGCTTGTCGCGATTAAAACGGAGATATTCCGCGAAATCGTTGTATGACTTTACCGGCGTTCCGTCAACCGCCTTGATACACGTATTTTCCGGCAGAGCCATTGATTTCTTCTCCGGATTATAAAACGCCGCGGCGGCGGGAGAACCCGGTCTGCCCGGCATGGTCTCCAGCAAATTGAGACTGCTGGCAGGAACAATTCCCATGACCTGGTTCATGCCGTTGCTTTTCGTTGGGATTTTCAGCTGCTCTAACTTATTCGTGTCAACTGAATTAATCCAAACTTCCAGACCGTTTTCGGATTTCTTCCCGGACAGAGCTACGTTCTGCTGAACCTTGCTGAACGAACTGGTTTGAACGCCATTAATGCTGACGATTGTATCTCCGGAACGAAGCCCGTTATTCCACGCCGGCGACCCGGCAACGACGCTGACCTCCGGCGGGTTTTCTTCAATGCCAGCCTGATACGCGAGAATCCCGGCGACGTACGCAAAAATCGCGTTCATCGTAACGCCGGCGACGATAATCGCCATTCGCTGCCAAACCGGCTTCGCCAAATAGCTGCGAGGGTCGTGCAGAATCTCGCGCTGTTCGTCCAACGCGTCTACATTTGCCATGTCGTCCGCGCTTTTATAAATCGCCAGCTTGGATTTCTCGTACTCTTCGCGAAGCTCGCCGGGGTTGTCTTCCTGACCCAGCATTTTAACGTATCCGCCCAGCGGGAAGACGCCAATGCCGTATTCCGTTTCTCCCCACTGAAAGCTGCACAGCTTCAACCCCCAAAAGTCAAAGCCAATATAGAACTTCTCGACTTTTACGCCGCACCATTTCGCGACGATAAAATGCCCGAACTCATGAATGAGAATCAGAAATCCGAATACCAGCATAACCACCAGTACGGAAATCCAAAATGAAATCGAAATCAAATAGGATAAAGACGACAGTAATATTACGCTCATTTTTATGGTTTAGTGTTAGGAATAAAGCAAAGCGTCTCAACAAATGCGAATTACGCATTCCGAATTACGCATTGACATGGGCGTCCAGTTCCTTCTGAGTCCATTGTCGAGTTTGAGTGTCAATCTGAATCAACTCGTCCAGCGTCGGATGGGGAATAAACCCGGACTGCAGATGGGCGTCCACCGCTTTGCAGCACGTCGAAACAATTTCCAGGAAGGGGATTTTGCCTTCAATAAAATATTGTACGGCAACTTCGTTCGCCGCGTTCATTACGCAGGCTGAACTTCCTCCGTATTTTACCACTTTAAGAGCTAATGACAAGCCCTTAAACCGTTTTTGCGTCATATCTGGAGGAAAAAAGTCTAATTTATGGCATACAGACCAGTCCATTTGGCATGCTGGACCTGGCGTTCGCCCTGGACAGGTTAGCGCGTACTGAATCGGCAAACGCATGTCCGGCGGGCTGATTTGAGCGATTACTGACCCGTCTACGAACTCCACCATCGAATGGACGTACGATTGCGGGTGAATGACAACGGCTATCTGATCCGCCGTCAAATTGAAAAGCCATCGGGCTTCGACGATCTCCAGAGCCTTGTTCATCAACGTCGCGGAATCGATGGTAATCTTTTTACCCATCTTCCACGTGGGATGAGCCAGAGCCTGTTCAAGCGTTACCGACTGGAGCTGTTGTTCTGAATATTCCCGGAACGGACCCCCGCTGGCGGTCAGAACGACCCGTTTAATTTCTGAATGGTTCCCGGCGCGAAGGGACTGGAACACGGCGCCGTGTTCGCTGTCGATGGGCAGCAAGGGCGCGTTGAATTTCTTGGACGCTTCTATTACCAGCTCTCCGCCGATTACCAGGCTCTCTTTGTTGGCAAGAGCGACTCTCTTTGACGCCTGCAGCGCCGCCATCGTGCTTTCCAGCCCTGCCCTGCCGACAACCGCGCATACAACCGTCTGCGCCTCGGGAAGCTGAGCCAGCTGAATCAACGATTCCGGGCCTTTGAGCAAAATTGTACCGTCTGGAAAAAGAGATTTGTCAACTTCAGACGCCGTTTGAGGGTTTGTAACGGCTACGTATTTGGGCTTAAACTGCTGAGCCTGTTCAATCAACAGCTTGACGTTGCTGTGCCCTGCCATAGCGCAGAGCTGCATTGCTCCGTCTGAATGAGAAATTACATCCAGCGTACTGCAGCCGATACTGCCGGTTGATCCGAGAAGAGAGATGTTTTGTCTGGTCATAATAAGCGCAAAGCGCATAGAATAAAGCGCATAGTATGGGGTTATGCGCTTTGAATTCTATACGCTAAGTTTGAGCTATGCGCTGAATGCTAAACTATTTCGCCGGAGCCTGCAGGTTCGGACGAACGCGTTTCTGAACGTCAATTTCGAGAACGCCAAAGGCGGCTTCGTGACGCTGAACGGTCATGCTCAGAGCGTGAAGAATGCGCTTGGCAGTGTAGAAGTTGGTGATGATGCGCTGCGTAATGGTAATCGGAGCGGTCGGAACTCCAATCGGCTGCGGGTTGAGACCGAAATCGATAATCAGTTCTTCCGGCGTACCGGTAACGCGGCAGAAATTGGCGTAGCTGGTTACAGCTTTGTCGTCGTTGATCTGAACTTGCGGAGCGGCTGCGGTTTTAGCGGCTTCGGGAGCTTGGTTTTCTGTGGACATTTAAACTACCTTTCTTTTTATATTACTATAAAAAACGTTAAATTGTTATTGAAATTAACAACAGTGATTTGTTTCTGACCAAACTTATCTATTTGACGCATATTGCATTCAAAACGTTCCAACTTTCTTAAATTATTATACAACAAAAGCCGGAAGAATGCAATATCAATATAGTTCCGTTTTTTCCGACGCAACTGACGGGGGCGTTGGGATGCCCGGAAGGTATTTCTTCGGAGTGGAGGCAGCCGCAACAGGCGCTGGAACTGCCGGAGCGGGATTGGATACAACAGGTTCTGGCGTCGCTGGTTCCACTTCTGGAATAGCAGGCTCCTGTTCCGTTAACGCTGAATTCTGTTCCGGCGTCGCTGGTTCAGAATCCGACAAAATGGATCCCGGTTCCGATTGACTATCAGCTGTCGCATCCTTTTCGGATTCCGCCGCCTGACTTGCAACCGACGGGGAATAGGAAGCGCTTTGAGCCGTCTGAGCTGGAGTCGGAACGCACGTGTTGTTGCCCAACAGCGTCGGACTGGCGGCAGCGCATTGAGGAACGCAGGCGTCAGGCGTTATCGCCCATCCCGGCGGATCG
>JAZRTH010000820.1:0-4665 GCA_045651945.1 Thermoguttaceae bacterium | reverse complement strand
GAAAATTCAATATAATAATCTTGAATATCGCCCTTTTCCCATTTGTGTAGCAAATCTATGCAACTTTCTTCATGATAAATATATGAGCAAAAAAATGCAAGCGTTATAACAAAATAAACTAACAACAGATAGAAACAAATGATTTTAAAACGTCCCATAAGTCTTATACCTTATTTCAAAATTGGGTCAATTACCAATAATAATTTGCACAATGCAAACTATTTTCTGAATATTTTAATTATAGCGCTAAAACCGTTTTGGTTCAAGAGGGTTTGTCATTTTTTTTTGAAATTATTGACTTTTTCTCGATTTTTAAAATTCTTCGGCGGCTGAGACAGCCGCGATCCAGCGGGTCGGAGGGGCTTTCCGAGTTCTCGTTGTATTTGGAGGCTTCCGCATTCCTTGACGGCTTTCGCCGTCAAGTTGTAGGTAAGGGGACTTACCTACATCCAGGGGGCGTTTTCGGCTTACGCAATACGGTATTTCACCCTTCGAACAAAGCGTAACTGCGTTCGCTGCGCGAACTCCGTTACCGCCTTTCAACGGTTGGTAAACTCTAACGGTATCATTATTCTAGCGTTTCGGTTCGCCTTCGGCGAACTGCGTAATTCCGTTCGCTTTGCGAACTCCATTACCGCCTTCCATTTAATTGCGCCCCTATTTCATATTGTTAATCCGCGTTTCCAGGTCCTGGACGCGCTGGAAGTTCATGTATTCCGACAGGAGTTTCATGGTCTTGTCGAACATCTGGTTTATTCTCGCCTGCTGAGCGGGTTCGGCGGTAATGAATCGGGCTTTTTTGGTTTGAAGCTCGCGAATAAAGTCGTCGTTGGATTTCATGTTGCGGATTTCGTTGAGAATTTTTCGGGCTTCCTCTTTGGCGTCCGCCCCGCCCTTTTCCAGTCGCGCTTCGATTCTGGCAATGGCGGTTTCCCGCATGATAATCTGGTCGATAATCTCTTCCTGAATTCCCAGCAGAAGCCCTTCCGCCTGAAGGCGCAAGTCGTCGTCTGAAACCGGCGCGGTAATCACCGGCGCAGAGCCGGGCAGAATCGGCAGTTTCGCCAGCAGAGCTTCGCCGTTTTTAATCACGTAAACGTGTAGCGGGGAGACGCCGTCCGGCTTGACGACGAATTCGCCGTTGAGGTCTGAATAGCCAACCAGCGAGTTTTCGTTTGTAACGGGGTTGACGCGATAGAGGGCGTACCCGCGCAGGGCTTTTTCCTCTTCTTTTTGGGCGACGAGTTTCAAAACGGAACTGCGTTTGGACGGGTGAACAAGCACCGCCAGCGCCTCTACCCTGCCCCGTCGGCGGGCGGAGAGCGCGTTTCTCATGCCGGACTCGATGCGGCAATACTGCTTGGACGCGGAAGACGCGTCGTCAGCATCGCCGGTTTGGTCGGTCGTCAGGAAGAACGTCCAGTCTACCGGGTTGACCTTTTTCAAGCTCCCGTCGTTCTCGTTGTATCGAATCATCGGATAGAACAGGCGGTCTTTTTCAATCTGGAACAGGTTTTCAGACGGCGTTTTGAGCAGCCCGCCGCGAATACGCAAAACGACTGTGTCTTTTTCGACCGCATCGATTTTGCCGATGGGAGCGAACCCGTCGCGAAGGGCGTCAAAAACGGACTGCGCCAGAGAGCTTGTCAAGCCGCACTGGCGGTCAATAACGCCGTTGACGTAACGCAGCCGGACGTCGAAGTCACAGACCTGAATCGTCCAGCCGTTGTCCTGAGCGCGAACGGCAAGCAAAAGAACCTTGTCCAGCTTGCTCATCCCGGTTTTATAGACGTCGTCTGCTGTAACGGCGTCTAAATTGGCGAGCATGATCTTTGCCAGCGGCGCCGGCGCAGGGTCGATTGTCGTTTGCCAGAACCCGCCGACGCGGTTGTCGAGAAGGTTTTGAACGTCGGAAAGAAGCTGTTTTTGCGCGGCGTCCGTTGACAGCGCCCCGGAGGGGTCGTCAAAGGCGTAAAAAATCTGAACGTTGTACGGCGTCATTTCCCACATGAGTTGGGCGAACGCGGCAGACGTTGAAAACGCTGCGCAAAACAAAGCGGCAAGAGTAAATATCAGTTTACGCATATTTATTTGTTGGCTGGTTGTTCTTCGTTGTTAATCCATTCTTCAATACGCTCGTACAGCGACGTCGGATAGACGTCTTCCGCCTCGATCGTTCCCTGTAACCGGGGATTGACGCCGAAATAGTCTCGAATCTGCCACAGCGGGATAACCGCAGTGTCGTCAAAGGACAATTGATGAAGCCGGCGAAGCGTCTGACCGATAAGCGTCCAGTCGGTTGCCCCGTCCAGCTCGCGCAGCCCTTGAGCGATATGCGTTGAGCATTTGCCGGACGGTCCCTGATCGCCCAGGATTCGCTGAGCGTCTACAATCGGCTCGAACATGGAAAGCTCGACGTACAGCAGGTCGATTTTATCGGACATCTCAACCGGTTCGCCCGGCGCGAATTCGTACAGTTCAACTTCGATTCCAATGGCTTTGTACTGACGAGCGATAATCTGACAGGCGATTCGCGCCGTTTCGTGCGGCGGATAGCCCAGGACAAACTTCTGCTCGAATAAATCTTTTTTCTTTTTCTTCTTTTGATCCGGCGTCTGCCCGGTTTGGGAATTGTCAGCGGAGGCGTCTGACTGTGACGGTTCCGCTGCCGGGGGTTGAGCCTGCGGTTCCTTTTCGGGTTCCTCAGCCGGTTCCGGGGTTTGAGCTGGAATCGGCTTTCCCGCCTTTTTGGCGTCGGCTTCCGCCTGTTTCTTTTGGGCTTTGTCGATTTGCATCATGGCGGACTGCGTTAAGACAAACGCCAGATGCGGGTTGTACGGACGCGGTTTGATGTTGACGTCGTAGGCGTAGCTGAGAGCGTCGCCGCTTTCAATACCGGGCGAGAACGGACCGCTGACGACGCGGCAGCCGATGCGTTCGTTTTCTCCAATGAGATGGCGCAAAATGCCTTCCCGGTTCAAGGCGTAAACCAGCGCGCGTCGATACGTGCGGTTGGACAGCAGCAGTTTGCTGCGGTTGGGAACCAGGCAATGCACCAGCGGCATGGAGTACGGGTAGGCGTGAATGTTTTTGTTGTCAATCGCGGCGGGGACTTCCCACGGGTTGATTCTGTCCAGAGCGATAATCTTGCCGCTTTCGAGGTCTTTGAGCGCCTGACGTCCGTTGCCGTAGTAGACTTCCGTAATCATGCGCGGCTGTCGTTCCTGAGCGGCGAAATAGTTCTCGTTGAACAGGTACAGCTTCATCTTCGCGCCGACTTTCTCCTGATTGGGCAAGTCGGCGGGCAGGTACGGGCCGTTTGCGCCGGCGTCCGTTTCCGTTCCCGTCAAACCGGAGGAATAGCACAAGACCGGCGTTTGTAACAACGCCAGCGGACAGACGTACGGTCGGTTAAGCTGAATAGCCGCGCTGAGCGGAGACGTCGTTCCCGCCGACTGGAACAGCGACGCCCAGGCGGGAGAGTACGTTTCCGACTGCGGGTTGGACATTTCCAGAGCCGCGGCGGCGATATCCGCTCCGCTGAGACGCAAATCGTCCCCGCCGGTTCGCGACGCCCAGCGCAGATTGTCGTGCAGTTCAAACGTCAGCCGCCGCCCCAAGTCCTGAATCATCACCGACCCCAGCGGGGATTCGTACGTTCCCCCTTCCGGACCTGGTCCCTTGAACTCGGTCATGAGTCGATACATCAGTCTGCGGCTTCGGTACGACGCCCAGTCGTTAATCGCGACGTTGACGCAGTCCGTACAGGGCATTGTAACGCCGACCTGAATGGCGGGATATTTTGTTTTGAGGGTTTCGAGAATCTCCTTGCCGTTTTTGACGCCCTCGCAGGACGGCCAGATTTGCTTCATGCGCTCGCCAGCCAGGGCGGCTGTAACTTTGTCGTTACTCTGCCAGGCGGCGGTTGCCTCGTTACACGCTTTTTGACAGGCGCTGACAAACATCTGACGAAGCTCCAGCCCCGTTGCGTTTTTCGGGTATCGGGAAGTCAGGTTGTCCATCATCGCCCGGGCGGACACGTAATCTTCCGCGTTCCAGTATTCCATCGTCAACCGCTTGACAATCCCCGCCATGAGCTTTTCCGCTTTGGCGCTTTTGGGATACTTGTCGTAAATTTCAAACAGACGCGCCAGACCGACGTCGAGTTTTTTCTCTTTGATAAAATAGACGGCTTCGTCGTAGTACAGCTGTTCCAGCGCGAGGTCGATTTGCTTGCAGGACGGGTACTCGTCCATGAGAAACTTGATATAGACAAACGATTCCTCGAACTTGCCCTGACTGCTCAATTCAATCGCCTTGTCGGCAATCATATCCTCAAAGAAACGGAACTTTTCAATCGCCAGCCAAACGAGCGTGTACGGCGTTTCCGGTTCAACAGTCAGTTTGATCGGCAGCGGTTTTTTACGAATCGGGTCTTCTTTCGCCGGGGTCGTTCTGAACGGCAACGGCTGTACTTTGTGAACGGCGTGTTCAAACCGGTCGATTAACGTGATTTCGTCAAACGGTTCCTGCTGATACAGCGGCAACGGCTTGGCGTCTTCTTCCTCGGGGGAATCGGAAAGCAGTTCGACCGCCGGCGCAGCGCCGTCAGCGGGAGCGGGCTGCCCCGGGGCGTTTGCCTTGGGCTGATTGTTTTCCAGCGGA
>JAZRTH010000819.1:0-8542 GCA_045651945.1 Thermoguttaceae bacterium | reverse complement strand
GGCGGTTGTAACGCTTTTGGCGGACAAGCATTTGCTTATTGAGGACGTGCCGGGCGTTGGCAAGACGCTTCTCGGGCGGGCGCTGGCTCGGTCGATTGACGGCGAGTTCAAACGAATTCAGTTCACGCCGGACCTGCTGCCGTCCGATATAACCGGGGCGGAAGTCTATAATACCGCCACGGGCGAGTTCGCGTTTCAGCCAGGTCCGATTTTTGCCAATATCGTTCTGGCAGACGAGATCAACCGAACGACCCCGCGAACGCAGTCGGCGGCTCTGGAAGCGATGGAAGAGAATCAGGTAACGTCGAACCGTATAACGTATCCGCTCGAACGGCCGTTTATGGTCATTGCGACGCAAAACCCGCAGGAATTCGAAGGCGCCTATCCGCTCCCGGAAAGCCAGCTCGACCGCTTTTTAATGCGGATTTCTCTGGGATATCCCAATCGGGAAATGGAACTGGACATTCTCAAAACGCATCAGATTGCCAATCGGGTAGAATCTTTAACCCCGGTGTTGACGGCGTCTGACGTTGTCGCAATGCAGAACGAAGTCTGTAACGTTACAGTAGACGACTCGCTGCAAAACTACATTTTAGATATCGTTTCCGCCACCCGGGAACTGGAAACGCTGCGTCTGGGCGTTTCGCCTCGAGGCGCTCTGGCTCTGTACCGCGCCGCTCAGTCCTGGGCGTTCTGCGACGGTCGAAACTACTGCATTCCGGACGACGTCCGATCGTTAGCCGTCCCGGTTTTAGCGCACAGAATCATCCCCAAAGGACATCTCCAGGAAAACCGCCGCCAGATTGCAGAACGAATCATCGAATCCATTCTGGAACAGATCGCCGTGCCGGGCTAGTTAGGAATTTTTATTTTCTTTTTTTTAAAATGTCATGAGGGGAAAACCTTTTTTGAAAAAAAGGTTCTTCCCCTCACACTCCTCTTTCCAAAAAACTTTAGTAAGGGAGGAATAAAGTTAGAACGTCGTAAACCAATCGGCGTGAATCCGTCTAATCCGTAAAATCCGTGAACGGACTGTGCAACAAAATTGTAAGCGACCAACGGGAGCGATTTTTGGCAAACGCGTGGCAGCGCGGATCGGGAGTGCGCCTTCGCACCGCGCGGCAGCGCGGACTGGGAGCGGCGCCTCGCTGACCGCCCCCCTCTTGACAGAAAAGGCAAACTAAATAGAATATATTTAAAATGATTACTAAAAACGAACTTCCCCTGCTGCCATTGTTACTAACTGCGTTGAATTGACAACGTTTGGCTTTACGGAAGTTATGCCTATATCTAAGCCTGCGATTGTCAAAGCGACGGTTGCAGGCTTTTTTGTTTCCTCACATTCCTTTTATATTTAACTAACCATGCGATACAATCCCGCCGTTGTCGAGTCGAAATGGCAAGAATACTGGAAAGTCAATAACACGTTCGCGGTAGACGCCCATCTGCCCGAAGGCGCCAAGAAGAAATACGTTCTGGACATGTTCCCGTATCCCAGCGGAAACGGACTTCACGTCGGGCATCCGGAAGGGTATACGGCGACGGACATCGTTTGTCGATACAGCCGCATGAACGGGTTCTCGGTCATGCACCCGATGGGCTGGGACGCGTTCGGTCTGCCAGCGGAACAGTACGCCAAAAAGACCGGCATTCACCCGCGAATCACCACGCACAAAAACATCGACCGGTTCCGCAGTCAGCTGCAGGCGCTGGGATTCTCGTACGACTGGAATCGCGAGCTGGCGACGACGGACGTCGATTATTTCCGCTGGACGCAGTTCATCTTTCTGGTTCTGTTTGACACGTGGTTTGACGCTGAACAGCAAAAGGGACGTCCGATTTCCGAACTCCCGATTCCAGACGACGTTCAAGCGCAGGGCGAGGAAGCCGTCAGACGGTATCAGGACGAACATCGTTTGGCGTATCAGTCCTACGCGCCGGTAAACTGGTGCGCGGAACTGGGTACGGTTCTGGCGAACGAAGAGGTAATTGGCGGCGTTTCCGAACGCGGCGGGTTCCCGGTCGTCCGCATGCCCATGCGTCAGTGGATGCTCCGCATTACCGCCTACGCTGACCGTCTGGAAAAAGACCTCGAACTGCTCAACTGGCCCGAAGGCGTCAAGGCGCTGCAGAGAAACTGGATCGGCCGTTCTATCGGCGCGGAAGTCGATTTTTACATCGGCGACAAGTCCAAGTACGAAGACTGGAAAGCGGCGCGCGCCCAGTCCGGGTTCCCGAAAAAGCCGGACGAAGATTCGCTGAGAATCTATACGACGCGTCCCGACACGCTCTTTGGCGCGACGTACATGGTTATCTCGCCGGAACATCCTGCTGTCGACCGTCTGACGACTCCCGAACAGGCGGCGGCTGTCAAGGCGTATCAGGAAGAAGCGGCTCACAAGAGCGAGATGGACAGAACAGATCTCAACAAGGACAAAACCGGCGTCTTTACGGGATTCTACGCTATCAACCCGGTTAACGGCAAGCCGATTCCAGTCTGGATTGCAGACTACGTCCTGATTTCCTACGGCACCGGCGCGATTATGGCGGTTCCCGCTCACGATACGCGCGACTTCGACTTTGCGAAGAAGTTCGATCTGCCGATTATCCCGGTCGTTGACCCGCAGGTTACGTCCGAAGAAGACAAAAAGGCGAGAGAAGAACTCTTTGCCGGAACGGCTGCGTTTATTGCCGACGGCGTTGCGATTAACTCCGAGCAGTTCAACGGCACGCCCACGGCGGAGTTCAAAAAGATTATCACCAAGTTTGTCGCCGACGGCGGATTTGGACGTCAGGCGGTCAACTACAAACTGCGCGACTGGCTGTTCTCCCGTCAGCACATCTGGGGCGAACCGTTCCCGATTCTCCACGAACTGGACGAAAACGGCAAACGCACCGGTTTGATGAGAATCGTCCCGGCGGATCAGCTGCCAATCGACCTGCCGAAAATGGAGAAGTTCGACGTCTCCGAACTGGCGAAAGAAGCGCTCCATACGTCGGAAACCCACGAGCCGGAACCGCCGCTGTCACATGCGCCGGCGGATTGGCTGTATCAGGAAATCGACGGCAAAAAGTACATCCGGGAAACCAACACGATGCCGCAATGGGCGGGTTCCTGCTGGTATTATCTGCGGTACCTGGATCCGAAAAACGACAAGGCGTTTGTCGATCCGGCGATCGAAAAAGCCTGGATGCCGGTTGACCTGTACGTCGGCGGCGCGGAACACGCCGTTCTGCACCTGCTCTACGCCCGATTCTGGCATAAAGTCCTGTACGACCGCGGATACGTTTCCACAAAAGAACCGTTCCAGCGACTGGTCAACCAGGGCATGATTCTGGGCGAAAACGGCGAAAAGATGTCCAAGTCCCGCGGCAACGTCATCAACCCGGACGACGTCGTTGCGGAACACGGCGCTGACTCGCTGCGTCTGTACGAAATGTTCATGGGCCCGCTGGAAGTCGTCAAACCGTGGTCGGAAACGGCTGTCGGCGGCGTTCACAACTTCCTCGGCCGCGTCTGGCGTCTGGTCGTTGACGAAGAAGCGGACGGAACGGAACTCTGCTCTGCGGTTCAGGACGTCGCCTGTACAGAAGAACAGCGACGCGTCCTGCACAAAACGATCAAGGCGGTTACGCAAGACATTGACAACATGGCGTTCAACACGGCTATTTCCCGAATGATGGAGTTCACGAACTTCTTTACTCGAGAAACCGTCCGACCGAAAAAGGCGCTGGAACAGTTTGTCCTGCTGCTTTCCCCGTTCGCGCCGCATATTGCGGAAGAACTCTGGCAGGCGCTCGGACACGACAAGACGCTGGCGTACGAACCGTGGCCGACGTGGGACGAATCAGCGCTGGTCGAATCGACCAAAGACATCCCCGTTTCGATTAACGGCAAGATGAAAGCCGTTGTTACAGTACCCATCAACGCCGACAAAGACGCCATGCGCGCCGCCGCCGTCGCGGAAGAAAAAATCGCCAAACAGCTCGAAGGGAAGACGATTGTCAAAGAGATTATCGTTCCCGGAAAGATGGTGAACTTTGTGGTGAAATAGGGAGAGCTATTAGCTGCTAGCTACTAGCTTCCAGCTTTGTGTTTTTATCTTCCAGCGTTAAATGTTAACGCTAAGAACTACTAATAACAAAGCTAATGGCTAGGAGCTAACAGCTAGTAGCTTCCTCTCGCTCTCGGGTGCGCTTTCTCGTAAGCGGCGCGAAGACTGGCGGCGCTGACGTGGGTGTAGATTTGCGTCGTCTGTAAATTGGCGTGTCCGAGCAGTTCCTGAACCGATCGGATGTCAGCGCCGTTGTCTAGCAAATGGGTGGCGAACGAATGTCGCAGCGTGTGAGGCGACGTTCGATCGTCCAAGCCCGTCTGAGCTATGTACTTTTCCAACATTCGGGCGACGGAGCGGGTCGTCAGGCGAGTTCCAAACTTGTTCGTAAACAGCGGGACAGGCGCGCCTTCCGGGACGTTGACGTTTCTCACTTCCAGCCAATCCGCTATCGCGCGAAGGCAAAACGACCCCAGCGGCGCGATGCGTTCTTTTTTCCCTTTGCCCAGGACGTGAATTATCTGCTGGGATTCGTCGACATCGTCGTCCGACAGCGCTACCAACTCTCCAACGCGGACGCCCGTGCTGTACATCGTTTCGAGAATCGCCCTGTCGCGAATGCCGGCAACGGTTCCTTCCGGAGGAGCCATGAGAAGCTCATTGACCTCTTTTGTCGACAGAAAATGTGGCAATCGCCTGTGCTGACGAGGATTTCTCAGCGGCGCAGCAGGGTTCTGATCGACGATTTCTTCCCGCTGGCAGAATTTGAAGAAACTTCTCAAAGACGCCAGACGTCGAGCAATGGTTGACGGCTCGTATTTCTGCTCGGACAGCCACGCGACGTAACCGCGCAAAAGCGGCGTCGTAACCGCCGACACCGGCACAGCGCGACCGTTATTTTTATTTGTCAGATACGAATTCAGAGTAAACAGATCTTCCCGATAGCTTTTTTTCGTGTAATCCGAAGCGTTGCGTTCAACATCCAGATACGACAAGTAAGATCCAATTGCGGAAGACAGAGTTGGTTTCATAACTGCATACGGAGAGCATGTAAACCAGAGCAGGGCAGGGCTTCATTAACAGCAAAGCGCCTGTGTATATACAGGCGCTTTTTCAGACAGTTTGCTTTTTAACGCTTTGCGTCCGCGTTGGCGCGGGCAACAACTTCCATAGAGGCTGGCTCTTGACGAATTTTTTGGCTCAAAACGGCGGCGTCGTACCACGTAAAGCTCAAATCCGGGTTGGAAGCGTATCTGGCGAGCATTGTCAAAGTTTCGCTGCGGCTTTCGTCATCGAAAAGGAATACAAAGCGTTCCGTTCCTTTAACCAAAGCCAATACGTTAATTTCCTGATCCACGGTATTTCTCTCCAAAAATGTGTTGTTTTTAAAGCAATATACGTCTTGAAAACGTCAAAATATGATTATTGACGTTTCCGTTCATTTATGCTATAAACATTATACAACGTATTATACGTCCAAACCAAAAAATCGTGAAAAAATATCCATTTTTCACAATGTTATTATCGTCAAGGTTTACCTAACCGTTTAATTGAAACCATTAAAAACAAATATTCACAAGAAAATCAAACAATAAGAGGTCTGTTTGAGACGATTAGCCATGTTAACCAGAGAAGTTAAAATAGGAAATGTCGTTATTGGCGGGTCAAACCCGGTGATGATTCAGTCCATGTGCGCGGTGAAAACGTACGACGTCGAGAAAGTCGTCCAGCAGGCGAATCTGCTTTACGACGCCGGCGCGGGGCTGGTCCGCATTGCGGTAGACAACCCCAAGGACGCGGCGGCTTTGCCAGAAATCCGACGTTTGACGCAAACGGACGCCCGGCAGGTCAATCTGTCTGTCGACCTGCAGGAAAACTACCGGATGGCGGAACTGGCGGCGCCCTGGGTCGACAAACTTCGATACAACCCCGGGCATCTGTACCATTTCGAGCCGTCCCGCCCGTGGCAGGAGAAAGTCCAATATATAGCGGACGTTGCCCAGAAGAACGACTGCGCGCTGAGAATCGGCGTCAACAGCGGTTCTGTAGACCCTGCCAAGAAGGACAAGTTCTCCCCGGACGATATGCTCTCCCCAATGCTCGACAGCGCGCTGGAGCACGCTCTGTTCCTCGATTCCATCGGATTTACCCGGTACTGCGTCTCGCTCAAGGAATCCGACCCGTATTTGACGCTGGAAGCCAACCGGAAATTCGCAGCCGCGCGTCCGGACGTTCCTCTGCATTTAGGAGTTACTGAAGCCGGCGCTCCCCCAATCGGGATTATCAAATCCCGGCTTGCACTGGAAAAGCTCTTGGCAGAGGGAATCGGCGCGACGCTGAGAATTTCGCTTACCGTCCCGGCAGACGAGAAAAATCTGGAAGTCGAAGCGGGCAAACAGCTCCTGGAAGACGTTAAAGCCGGGAATTTCACGCCGGAAAACGCCTGGGATCCCAACGGACTCAATATTATATCGTGTCCGAGCTGCGCCCGGGTTCAAAACAGCCGATTTGTCGACCTGGCGGAAAAAATCCGAACAGCAACCGCTTTCGCCGCTCAGCGCAAGTTTACAATCGCCGTCATGGGCTGCCGCGTCAACGGTCCCGGCGAATCCGATCACGCCGACCTGGGCGTCTGGTGTGGTCCGGAATGCGACAACCTGAAAAAGAAAGGGCAGCTCGTCGGTCGATTCTCTTACGACGAAATCGTCGACGTTATTGTCAATGAGTTGCGAGAAGAACCATAGCAATCAATCGTACTTTTATTTCTCGTGCGCCAAGCCGTATAGAATAACGATAATTCCCGGGGAGAACAAACTCCACGGCAGCCACGGCGGCGGAACGTAAGAGCTAAAGGAATTCGGCGGGTTTTCTGACGCCAGTTCAGAAACCGCTGTCACAGTTGACGCGCCGGGTTCCCAGCAAAATACAAAACGATTAATTATCAGACATTGAAATGCCAGCAAAATCAAAAAAGTCCCTAACGCCAAATAAAAGTATCTTTTCATAACAATTGCCTTTTCGTCCCGGCTTCATCGCGGTATGAAAAATCATGTACACGCCCGAATAATCGTTATAATCGATACTTCTGTCTAAATGAGTTAATTAAACATGTTTCAAAAAAGCGACAATAGGTTGAATTAACGTCTTATACCGATTGTAATACAAATAATTTTTAAGTTTTTTTAAAAAAAGCCGTTTTTCCTCTTTAGTTTTTTAAAATTTTATCTACATTATAATCATCTTTTGTAATTATTTTATGCGTGAAACGGAACTACTCATATAACAATTCCAATTCGCCCGCGCCGTTACTGACGCAAACGGTTTTTTCGGGAATTCGCTTAAAAGACAAACATATATTCCAGGCGGAGTCTGGCTTGATATGTTACAGGCGTCGGATACCTTTTTCCCTTGGGTTGCAGGCATGGGAACGTCATTCAGTTACAATCACGAAGTTGAAGCGCAGTTGAGAAACATGGAACTTCGCAACGCGCTGGAACCATATAACGACGATTCAGTCAATAAAAACATGCTTTCGCATCTGTCGTTAGATGCAGAGAACGAATATCTGTTTGATATTCTGGAATGGGAAAAGGCGCCGTTAAAACCGATTTATCGCTGGTTCAATCCGCCGCTGTGTCCGCCCCGTCCAGATCGAGTCCGCGAAGAAGACCTGCGCGACATTCTGGAATGTATTCTTCAGAAGCTGTTCAGAAAACACATTGTTCTGGAATTTACCGATCATCTTTCCGATAAAGAACTTTATCGCGTTATCTGGTGTAACATACTTCCTTGTGAAGCAAAAATGGTCTATACACAAAAATATATGAGCTGGGATTGCGCCCACATCAACGGCGACCCGGACGTCTGGCTTCGCTACTACGCCTCCCCGGAAGAGCGCGAAGTCTGGGCGGAAACCTATCAGCAGCCGCTTCCCCCCATGGAAATCCCCAAATATCCCCGTCATTTGCCGGAAAAGCCGGAAATGGACGTCTGACTAAACGAGTATTCGTTTTAACTATATAAAAAATGACCCTTGCAAAGAGGGTCTTTTTTTGTGGCTACGTTCAAATTTGGGGGACATGAAAAAAGGAAAGGGCCTTGAAAACTTTTTCAGCCCCGGATTTGTCTGGTCCTGTCCCCACGTCTTTAGACGTGGGAAATTAAAAAACAATTCAAAAATCGTAGCCCCCAGATTTATCTGGGGGACTTAATTAATTCTTCCCCAAAACGCTTCCCTTCTCATTCACTCGCAGCCCCATCTTCCGATGGAAGATGGGACTGCGAGTGAATGAGAATTCGTGCGCAATAATCTATTTTATGTTATTGTTACCCCACACCTAAAGGTGTGGGCTACGTTCAAATTGTCTACAAGAGTTATTTTTTGGCAGACAGCATAGGGTTCAAATAATAAAAAAAGGAGAACGGGAAATCCCGCTCTCCTTTTTTGTCTTTAGTTAAGAACAACTATTTTTTATCCAGTTCAGCCT
>JAZRTH010000818.1:0-1643 GCA_045651945.1 Thermoguttaceae bacterium | reverse complement strand
GGTTCCACCGTCAGCGATATGTTGTGTAACACATCCTGGGAACCGTATCCGGCAGAAACGTCGATGGTTTGTATGAGCATTAGAAAGGATGAAAGGCGGTAATGGAGCGAACAACGTGAGCGAAATTACGCTTTCGCCGTTAGGCGAACCACATATTTGAAGCGTAACTGCGTTCGCTTCGCTCACTTCGTTACCGCCTTTCAATTGTTTATACTACAGTTCAACTTTCTTCCGATTAACGATAGCGTCGATTTCGGCGTAACAGAGTTTAACGGCGTCAGGCGCCAGCGAACCGTCGAGCAGGTCGGACTTGCGGCCTTCCATAACGGCGCTGGTCGCTTCGGTCAGCTCGGCAATGGACGGACCAACGTCGCCACGGTCTTCCAGTTCCGGCTTTTCTGTCGAGCCGTCTTCGTGAAGAACGGTCAGCGGCAGCGCGGCGTAGGAATCGAACAGAACCGTCGCCTTCTCGAAATGGGCTTCAAAAGCGCACATGAACGGACGTCCCTGCTGTTTGATGATGCCGCTTGTGGCGGTAACGCACAGATCGGGGTCGTCGTAAATGAACTGGCTCTGGAAGTATTCGGGAATGTCGCCGCGGCAGCGTCCGGTTCCCTGAACGGCTTGCGGTTGTCCAAACAGAGCGCGAATGAAATGAGCGTCATGAACGTGCAAGTCCAGCAGCGGTCCGCCGACGATGCCCATGTCCCAGTAATTCTTCAGCCAGGTCGGGTCTGAAATAACGCGTTCAAAGTTCCCGCCCAGCAGCTTGCCCCAGCGGCCGTCCAGCTTAGCGTTGTAAATGTATCCGTATGCTGGGAAGAAGGGAAGAACGTGCCCGATGTTGAGCTGTTTTCCAGCAGCCGCGGCGGCGTCGACCATGGCTTTTCCGTCTTCGGGGGTCAGAGCGATGGGCTTTTCGCAAAAGACGTTTTTCCCGCCCTGAAGGCATTTGATTGTCGCCTGAGCGTGCTGATTGGGCGGCAGGCAGATGTCGACCATGTCAACGTTCGGGTCGGCGATCATGTCGTCCAGTTCCGTATACGTTGCGTACGGAGACATGTCAATCATTTCGCCCTGCGGACCGAAGTTGCCTTTGATTTTAGTCCAGTCGCCAGCCAGACGATCCTGACAGTACTTTTCGCAAAACGCCACAATCTGAACGTTTGGGATCTGCTGATAAGCCAGGTAATGAATCCAGCCCATAAATCCAATGCCGGTAATGCCAACTCGTAACATGACGGTTTGTCTCCTTGAAAAAAGTTTTGGGTTGATAAAAAGCATCCGTAAATTTGCTCACTGCAAACTATTGACTTTTAGGTTTATTATACCGCTTAATTTGTTTTCTACAAGAGCGAGCGGGGATTTTTCTTGCGAATATAAAGAATATTAAAAATAGAACATAGTCAACGCCTTTAGGCGTTTGTTCCTCACTGCTTCAGCTGTGAGAACAATTAAAAATAAAATATCGTAGCCCACGCCTTTAGGCGTGGGATTCAAAACGGTGTAAATAATAATATAACGCACGAATTCCCCTCCCTTCCCCGCTCCCAATGGGGCGGGGAAGGGAAGGGAAGGGGAGCGTGTGGGGGAGGGGGGCGTTGGTTAGTCCCCCAGGTAAATCTGGGGGGCACGATTTTTGT
>JAZRTH010000817.1:0-1952 GCA_045651945.1 Thermoguttaceae bacterium | reverse complement strand
GTTCAGACGGCTGTATTGCAACCGCGCTGCATGTAACAGCAAACTCGGCGAATCTGTCGGTTATCTTTACCGGCGCAGACGGCAAAAAGACGGCTTTTCCCGCAGTCGTTTTGGCGTCAGACGCAACGTGCGATTTGGCGATTCTGAAAATCCAAAAGCCGGACGACTCTTTTCCTCTCGTCCCGCTTCCGGTGAACGGTCAAAAGCAGAACGTTGGCGACGAGGTTCTGGTTGTCGGATACCCGTTCTTAAACGCCCTGGGCATGTCCGCCAAAATGAACAAAGGCATGATTTCCGGGTTCGTCGGCGATTTCGTTCAGCTGGACGCTGCCGTCAACCCCGGCGTCAGCGGCGGTCCGGTGTTTAACGATTCCGGGGAAGTTATTGCTATTACGTCTGCCAAACTGGCGGGAATTGAGGTGTCGAACGTGGGTTTGTGCATTCCTGCATCGCGACTGGTTCAGCTTATGGACGCCAACGGAATCAAAAACGAGGCGAAGTCCGACGGGGAACTCAAACCGGCGCAGCTGTTCCAAAAGTCCAGCCCGTCTGTCGTGTTGATTTTAGCGGAGAAAAAGCTGGCGGAATCCGCGGATTCCAAAGCGTCGCCCTCAGACAAGACTGCTAAAAAGCCAACGTCCACGCCAGTGTTTTCGTCCATGACGGACTATAAAGACGGCTTGATCGTCGCGCCGAACGGTCAGGCGATAGTCGCGCCGGATCTGGTGGCAAAGACGCCGCTTTCCGCCGGGCAGACGTGGCTGGCGCCGCTGGACGGGTTCGCGTCCGCCGAGAATTCTCCTGCCGTCAAGCCGACGGGAATTTCCGCTGCCATTGCAACGCTTCAGTACGTTAAAAGCGTAACCGCAGAAAAGAAACTCGTCGCGTCCCCGATGACAGCCTGTTCTCCCGGCGGGACGCTGGTAGAATCCGTTTCGTCTGGCGGCGGCGTGATTATCGGCTTGGAAATCTCCTATAACAGACAGGGCGGCGTCTCCGGCTTGACGCCCTTGTATTTGTCGCTGACCAATAATAAAGTGTCTTTTGTCAAAGGGAAAACGATTGGGAAAACGACGCTCATTAAAACGCAGGCGCTGGGGAAAGAAGGATACGCTCTGACCGGGCTGAGAATCGTTCCCGATGAAAACGGTTCCGGCTGCGGCGGAATTCAGCTGCAGTTTACCCGCGCCAGCGGCAGCGCAACGATTGGAACGGATGCCTATGTTTCCGACTTTGCCGGCAGAGGCTCGGCGCAAAAGGCGGCGGCGTTTGTTACAAACGGCGGATTCATGGTCGGCTTGACCGGCGTAGAAACTTCACCCTCAGACCGCCAACTGAAATCCGTCGGCGTTATCGTCGCCCCAACAGGAAGAACGGAAAAATAGAGCGTTTGCTTATTGTAACGTCAAACGTTACGGCGTGACGTTGATTTGGATACCGGGAGCTCTCTGGATTTCCGAGAATCGCTCTTTGGCTGGCTGGTATCCTTTCTTGGCAGACTGTTCCAGCCAGCCGAACGCTTTTTCCCGTTCTCCATGGGTCAAGTACAGAACTGCCAGCTGATATTGATGTCTGGGGTCGCCTTGTCTTGCGGCTTTTAACAGCCAGCGTTCCGCTTCGGTATAGTTCATTTCGACGCCCTCGCCGTTAGCGTAACAAACGCCCAGAGCGTACTGAGATTCCGCCATGCCTTGCTCGGCAGACTTGAGAAGCCATGGTATAGCTTTTGATGTGTCTTTTGTTCCCGCTTCCCCATTATTGAGCATTTCTCCAACGCGATACTGCGCCTTAGCGTCTCCCTGTTCGGCGGCTTTAAGAAACCACTCATACGCTTTTTGAGAATCCTGCTCAACTCCTTTTCCCGATAAATACATATCTCCCAGCTGGCGCTGCGCCGGAGCAAATCCGTCGTTTGCCATTCCGAAAGCGGCGTCAATTTCCTGCTGACGCTG
>JAZRTH010000816.1:0-13144 GCA_045651945.1 Thermoguttaceae bacterium | reverse complement strand
ATCGTCGGCGGCGGAAACGTCGGCGCGTCTGCCGCGAAAATCGCTCTCGGCATGGGCGCTCAAGTAACAGTTCTGGACTTGTCCGGCCCGCGACTGGCTTATCTGGACGACATCTTCGGCAGCCGTCTGCAAACCCTCATGTCCAACTCGTACAATATCGAAGCGGCGGTAAAAGACGCTGACCTGGTTATCGGAGCTGTTCTCGTTCCCGGCTCCCGCACGCCGAAACTGGTTAAAGAGTACATGGTCAAACAGATGAAACCCGGCGCCGTTCTGGTTGACGTCGCTATTGACCAGGGCGGATCGATTGAAACCATCGACCGCTGCACGACGCACGAACATCCGTACTTTATCAAGCACGGCGTCGTTCATTACTCCGTCGCGAACATGCCCGGCGCTGTTCCGCGAACTTCAACCTTCGCTCTGACCAACGCCACGCTGCCCTACGTTCTGAAGCTGGCTAACCTCGGAGCGGAAGGCGCGATGAAAGCCGACTCCGCCTTGATGAAAGGCCTCAACCTGTACAAAGGTCTTTTGACGTTCAAGGGCGTTGCAGACGCCCAGGAACGCGAATACGTTCAGGCAGACAAATTGTTTTAGTTACAGTTAGCGCTTAGTGCATAGTACTTAGCGCTAGGACGCAAAGCGTCTCCACTAAAACCTATGCACTACGCACTATGCACTATGCACTTTTTAATATGACATTGGATATAAGACTCGGCGTTTTGGGCGGCGGAATTATGGGCGCAGGCATCGCCGCCGCCTTTAGACGAAAAGACGTCCCTGTCGTTGTCTACGACATCGCGCCCGGCGGTCGGGAAATGGTCGAACGGAACCTGCTTCGAGAAGAAGTCACAGGCGCTGATTTCACAGACCAACTTGCTGACCTGTCCGGCTGTAACGTCGTTATAGAATCCGTCGTTGAAAAAATCGACGTCAAACAGGAACTGCTCAAAGCGGTGGAGGACGTCGTTTCTCCAAGCTGTCTTATCGGATCCAATACGTCCACGATTCCCATAAGCCGCCTGGCGTCTGTGTTACAGCGCCCCGACCGGTTCTGCGGAATCCATTTTCTGCACCCGGTCAGAAATCGCAAACTGACGGAAATCGTCTGCGGAGAGCAGACTGCGCCTGCGACGCTGGATCAGGCGGACGCCGTTTTGAAATCTGTCGACCAGACGCCGCTGTGGGTCAAAGACTGTCCCGGCTTCGTCGTCAACCGACTGCTTCAGCCGTACCTCAACGAAGCGCTCATTCTCTTGCAGGAAGGCGTCGACATGGATCGAATCGACAACGCCGCGGTTAATTTCGGCATGGCGTGGGGACCGGTCAAGACGATGGACGAAATCGGCATCGACACCACGTTCAACGCCGGTCGAGTCCTTTACGAAGCCTTTCCGGATCGCATTACCGTCTCGCCGATTCTCGTTTCGCTGTATAGATCAAAATGTCTGGGCGTGAAATCTGGACAGGGGTTCCGCATTTGGGACGGGAGCGATCCTAACCCTAAAGCGCAGAAATGGAAAATGTGGGTCGAAAAAGAAAACCCCATGCCGGAACAGGAAATCGTCGAACGCCTGATTCGCCCCATGTGGGAAGAAGGACGCCGAATTCTTGCCGACGGCATCGTCGAATCCGCAGAGAAAATCCGCATCGCCGCCTGTGACGGCTTGGCGTTCCCCGCCCGCTTCGGCTATCTGTTTGAACAGCCGGACTTCCAGCTGAACATGTAACATTCGGGGGCTGTCTCGGGGACTGCGGCGGCTTGACGCCGTCTTGTCCAACGTCCCGCTATAATTCTGTGACACAGTCAATCTCTCTTTTCGGATCGCGAGCGATAGCTCGCAACAGGAAAATACGGAAGCGATAGACGAGCCGGGATGCGTAAGCCCCGGAGAAAACTTATTGCCTTCAATTGTTTCTTTGCATTCTTCGCGGCATAATTTTCTTTGGCGAGTTTCGCTCGCGATCCGGTATGTTTTTCGGCTGCGTCTTTGTTTTTCAGCGGGGATTGTTTTCTTGTGGCAGGCAAATTTCGCCGCTTTGCGCAAAAATGCAAGAACTTTTGCGTAATAGTGCATTGCAATTTGAAAATTTTTGTTGTATAATTACGATTAGTAGTAGCGAGTTACGAGTTGCGAGAAATTTTTAACCGCTTCGCGCTAACGCCCTATTCCCTGTTCACCTATTCCCCAACTCCCCTGTTCCCAGCCATGACAAAACCATCAGTTGACAGCCTGTTCGCCATCGGCGTTGATTACGGAACCAACAGCGTTCGCGCCATTGTCGTTTCCCTTCGCGACGGTCAGACCGTAGGCGAAAACGTTTACAATTACCCCACCGGAGAAGCGGGAATTATCGTTTCCGCTCAGGATCCCAACCTCGCCCGGCAGAACCCGGCGGACTATATCAACGGGTTTCTGACGTCTGTGAAAAAGGCGGTTGCGATGGCGAAGAAGACCTGCGCCGAGTTCTCTCCGGAAAAGGTCGTCGGAATTGGCGTCGACACGACCGGGTCCACCCCCATCCCGGTAGACGAAGACGGGACGCCGCTGGCTGTCAAGCCGGAATTCATAGACAATCCCAACGCTCACGCCTGGCTTTGGAAAGACCATACGTCCACGGCGGAAGCGCAGGAGATCACGCAGAAGGCGTCGAAATACAAGGTTAAATATCTTGCCAAGTGCGGCGGGACGTATTCCGCAGAATGGTACTGGGCGAAGATTCTCCACTGCGTCCGAACGGATCCCAAAGTCGCTCAGGCGGCAGCGTCCTGGGTGGAGCTGGAAGACTTCATTCCCGGATACATTACCGGGCAGGTCAAGCCGAACGAAGTCCCGCGCGGGATTTGCGCCGCCGGGCACAAAGCGATGTACAACGAACAATGGGGCGGCTTGCCGTCAGACGAATTCCTCGCATCGCTGTCTCCCAAACTTCTCAAATTCAAGTACGCGACCAAGCCGGTTCCTGCCACGCACAAGGCGGGCGACCTCATTCCGGAAATCGCCAAAAAGGTGGGATTGCCGGCGGGAATCGCCGTTGCTGTCGGCGCGTTTGACTGTCACCTGGGCGCAGTCGGAAGCGGCGTCAAGCCGGGAACGCTTGTCAAGACGATCGGCACCAGCACCTGTGACATCATGGTTTCTCCCATGACAACCCCGATTGCAGACATCCCCGGTCTGTGCGGCATCGTCCCGGAATCGGTTCTGCCTGAAATGTACGGTTTGGAAGCCGGTCAGTCTGCCGTTGGCGACATTTTCAACTGGTTTGTAAACAACCTCACGCCGGCTCAATACGCCAAAGGCTCCGCTCACGTCAATTTGACTGCGGAAGCGTCTAAACTGGCGCCGGGCGCGACCGGTCTGCTGGCTCTGGACTGGAACAACGGGAACCGAACGATTCTCGTCGATCAGGAACTTTCCGGCTTGCTCGTTGGACAGACGATTCGAACGACAGCCCCGGAAATCTATCGCGCTTTGGTTGAAGCGACCGCGTTCGGCGCGTTGACAATTATCAACCGTTTGGAAGAGTACGGCGTCAAGGTCAAAGAGGTTGTCAACTGCGGCGGAATCGCTGAAAAGAGCCCGTTCGTCATGCAGATTTACGCCGACGTCTGCAATCGCCCGATGAAGATCAGCCGGTCGTCCCAGACGTGCGCTTTGGGAGCGGCAATTGTCGCGTCCGTTGCCGGCGGAGCGTACAAGACGGTAGCTGCCGCCCAAAAGAAAATGACAGGCGTCAAAGACGTGGTTTACAAGCCCAATCGAGCCGCTGTCGCCGTTTACGCGAAACTGTACAAACTGTACCGCAGCCTTCACGACGCCTTTGGCAAGACGGGCAAAAATCCGCCGTTGGATTCGGTCATGAAAGAGCTTATTGAAATTAGAAGACAGGCGAGGAAATAAAATGGATTGAAAGGCGGTAATGGAGCGACCAACGGGAGCGGAATTACGCAGTTCGCCGAAGGCGAACCGAAAAAACTGCGTCAACGTTATGTTCGCCTGACGGCGAATGCGTAATTTCGTTCGCTAACGCTCACTTCATTACCGCCTTCCATTAAGCGCAACTCGCAACTAAAACGATGAAAAAATCCGGAGTCCCAAACCGCGCTGCATCCTCTCCGCTGAGGGTCAACATGCCTCGAGTCGCCTTGCTGGTTGAGACGTCTCGAGAGGTTGGACGTTCTATCCTTCGCGGGGTCGAACGGTACGCCCGGATTAACGGACCGTGGTCGTTACATCTGGCGCCGGGCGACTTGGCGCAGCTGTTTCCCAACGTCAGCACGTGGGGAGCGACAGGGATTATCGCCCGAATCGAAACCCCGGAGGTGGAACGAGCCATTTTGAAAAGCGGGCTGCCGTTTGTCGCGCTGGATTTATACGAACCCCAAAAGAGCAAACGCGGCAAATTCAAAAACGCGTCCGAGGTGTTCGTCAACAGCCCGCTGGTCGGCAAGATGGCGGCAGAACATCTGCTGGAACGGAACCTGAACCAGTACGCTTTCGTGGGCGAAATCAACGACGTCCTCTGGTCGACAGACCGCGAAAAGGCGTTTACTGATACTATCGTTCAGGCGGGATACAAGGTTTATCGTTACAAGCCGCCCAAGACGTCAGACAGAATCGGCGACGACGCCCTTCAACTGGGGCAGTGGCTTTACAGCCTCCCCAAACCGATTGGAATCATGGCGGCAAACGACGTCCGAGGTCGTCAGGTTATCGCCGCCTGTCAGGACTTCAACGTCCGCGTTCCGGAAGACGTCGCCGTTATCGGGGTGGACAACGACACGCTGATGTGCCAGATGTGTACGCCACCGATGTCGTCAGTCGCCCTGGATGCGGAAACCGGCGGGTACGAAGCCGCCCGAATCCTCGACGGGCTCATGTCCGGAACGATTACAGAAAAACAGCAGTACCTCGTCGCGCCGCTGCACGTCGTCAGCCGGCAGTCGACAGAACGATTCGACATTCCAGACCCTGTCGTTGCGGAAGCCTTGCGATTGATCTGGATCAACCCGGGGCAGCCGATTAACATCGGCGAGCTGGCAAACGAAATCTGCGTGTCGCGCCGGCGGCTGGAAGTCCAGTTCAAAGCCATCCGCGGACGCACTGTATTAGACGAGATCAGCCTCGCCCGGCTTCATCACGTCAAACAACTCATCAAAGAAACGGACATGAGAGTCAAAGAAATTGCGGAATCCTGCGGTTTCGCAACGGAAGGATATCTCAGCCGATTTTTCCATAAACAAACCGGAATGACGATTAGTCAGTTTCGAAAAAAGAGCTGCTAGCTTCTAGCTATTAGCTATTAGCTTGTGCAATTGTAATTCAAACCGTTACGGTTAGAATCTCAAATCAACAAGCTAGCGGCTAGAAGCTAACAGCTAGCAGCTAACTATCCCAACCCTTTAACCCATTAACCCATTTTGTTTAATTGCCATGACCTTTATCCCCCTTGCCGCTACAAACGCTTTGACGACACTCGACTGGTGCGTAGTCGCCGGTTACTTTTTGCTTCTTTTTGGACTTGCGTGGTGGATCATTCTCAAGTCCCGCAACACAACCAAAGACTACTTCCTGGCGGGAAACTCGCTTAGCTGGTTTATCGTCGGCGCATCAATTTTCGCCTCGAACATCGGGTCGGAACACCTTGTCGGGCTTGCCGGTTCCGGCTGTACGGACGGCGTCAAGATGGCGCACTTTGAACTTCACGCCTGGTGTTTGCTTGTTCTGGCGTGGGTGTTTATCCCCTTCTTTATAAGAAGTAAAGTTTATACGATGCCGGAATTTCTGGAAAAACGATTCTCTCCCGGTTCGCGCTGGTTCCTGTCGCTGATTTCGCTTGTAGCGTACGTTGTAACAAAAATCGCAGTCGGCATTTTCGCCGGGGGCGTTGTCTTTTCCGTACTGCTGCCGGAATTCAACCTGTTCGGTTTGGACAGCTTCTGGGTCGGCTCGATTCTGGTTATCGTCCTGACGGGGCTTTACACCGCTTTGGGCGGCATGCGCGCCGTTGCGTATACAGAAGCTTTGCAAACATTGATTTTGGTTCTCGGCTCGGTTTTTGTAACGGTGTATGGCATCAATGAGTTAGGCAAATACTCTGTCCAGGACAACGGTACAATTGTCAAAAACGAAGAACGCGGTTCTTTTTTTGCTGGATGTAAAAACCTCCGAACCGTATGCGACAACGAAAAAGAAGGCCGCGACATGTTCAACCTCTGGATGTCAATCAAGCCGGAAAACGTCGACAAGCTGACCTGGAAACCCGTTATCGAACGCGAGTATAATGAAGCCGGCGAAGAAACCGGTCAGATTAAAACCCAGGCGTGGTACTTCAAAGACAGAACTCAAGGGTCGTTCTACCCGTGGATCGGGATGCTGCTGTGCGCTCCGATTGTCGGTTTGTGGTACTGGTGTACAGACCAGTACATCGTTCAGCGCGCCCTCGCCGCCAAAAACGAAACGGAAGCCCGACGAGGCAGCATCTTCGCCGCTTTCCTCAAATTGTTGCCCGTATTCATCTTTATTATTCCCGGCATGGTCTGCTTCGCGCTGGCGTATCATGAAGCCCATAAAGAAGTTGCCCAAACAGGGAAAGTTATTGTCGATGAAGAGAAAGAAATTGTCGATCTGACGGACATTGTCAACGTTACCTTCTCGAAAAAACCGGAAGTCGATGCAATGGGAAACGTTTATGTTAAGGCAGACCTCAAAGACTGCCAGGGCGCATTCCCGCTGATGGTTCGCGAAGTTCTTCCCGTTGGTCTGCGAGGTCTTGTCGTCGCCGGTCTGCTTTCCGCTTTGATGAGTTCTCTGGCAGGCGTGTTTAACGCCTCGGCTACGCTCTTTACGATGGACTTCTACCACCGCTTTGACCAGAACGCGTCCGAATCGAAACTCGTCTGGATCGGTCGCGCCGCCACCGCTGTGATGGTTCTCATCGGCTTGGCGTGGATTCCGATTATTCAGGGAAAACACGGTCTGTACGACTACCTGCAATCGGTTCAGGGCTACCTGGCGCCGCCGATTTTCGCCGTCTTCCTGCTGGGCGTGTTCATGAAACGAATGAACGCCAAAGGCGCTCTGACCGCGTTGATCGTCGGGTTTGGGCTGGGCTTGCTCCGCCTTGGCGTCGACACGTTCGCCACACTGGGATCCAATTTCTCCGAAGGCTCGTTCTGCTGGTTTATCAATAACGTCTACTTCCAGTACTACAGCCTGTTCATTTTCATCGTGTGCATCGTCTCAATGATAGGCGTTTCGTACGCAACCGCCGCTCCGGACTACGAGAAGATTCAGGGTCTGTCGTTCGGCTCGACAACGGCAGAAGAACGCGCCGCCAGCCGCGCCAGCTGGTCTTGGTTCGACGTTATCGCTTCCTGCGTTGTCATGTGCTGCATTATCGCCGCGTACATTTACTTTGCGGGATAATTTGAATGCGGAATTCGTAATGCGTGATGCGTAATTGTTTGATTACGCGTTACGCATTGCATATTATTTGGACGCTTTGCAGAAATCTTTAAGTATATTTCAGACGCTTCGCCCCGCTGGATGGCGGGCGGCGAGGCGCCGATCCCAATCCGCGTTGCCGCAGCGCTCTGTCCTGTCCTGGTACAACGACGCCTAGCAGGCAGTAAGCAAAAGACGCAGAGTTGCGTCTGGAATTAGCAGAAAAAAATTCTCTGTAATCTCCTCAATTTCTATAAGTTCCCAGCAGATCTTAACGAATCTCACCTATTTGGCGGCTTTGAAAACGTTCTAAATAGCCAAAATCTCGGCTAATTTTTTCCCGGATTCTTTGTTGAAAATCCGGTTTGGCTCAAGAAATAATTAAAGTTTGACGAATAAATATGATAGTAACGGATTATGCCGCAATTATGCCGCGGTATAAAAGTACGTATTAATTCAATGTGCACGGAAGCAATGAACCACTACATTTATAAACGATTATTTCGAATTGCGTGGGCAGCGTTGCTATTAACAGCGTTTGCCGCGGCGAATATTGGCTGCACCCCGTTCGATTATTACGACCCGACGCTGGAACAGCCTGCGCCCGCCGACACCGCAGTTCCTTCTGAATTGGCAAAGGTTACACTGCCGGCGTATCGAATCGAGCCGCCGGATGTTATATCTATTGATATCGTCAAGATGGTTCCTCTGCCTCCGTATCGTCTGGAAACCTTTGACGCGCTGGCGGTAAACGTTCTGGGAACTCTGCTGGATCAGCCGATTAACGGCGTTTATCTGGTTAATGCGGAAGGCTCTGTAGACTTGGGGCCCGCTTACGGCACGGTTCGCGTTGCCGGCATGACGGTTGACGAAGCCAAAAGCGCAATCGTGAATCACTTGCAGCAGATTTTGAAAGCCCCGGAAGTGTCCTGTCAGTTAGCGCAGGCGTCGGCGATGCAGCCGATTTCCGGAAATTATCTTGTTGGTCCTGACGGGAACGTCAACCTTCGCAAGTACGGCTTGATTCGCATTGCCGGCATGACGGTTCCGGAAGCGAAACTGGCAATTGAACGACATCTTACGCAGTTTTTCGACTCTCCCTCTGTTACGGTAGACGTTGCAGGTTATAACAGCAAATTTTTTTACATCGTAACTCAAGGCGCCAATCAGGGCGACAGAGTTCAGCGCATTCCGTATACCGGCAACGAAACCGTTTTGGACGCCATTTGCCAAGTGGGCGGAATTTCAGGTCAGTCCAGCACGAACATCTGGATTTCGCGCCCTGCTCCGAACGGGAATCAGTGCGCTCAGGTGTTTCCAATCAGTTGGGATGAAATCGTTCAGGACGCCAACACCAGTACAAACTTCCAGATATTCCCGGGCGACCGTGTGTTTATCGGCGAAGATCGTTCCGTCGCCGCTACCAACTTTATGCATAAGGTTCAGGCTCCGTTTGAGGCGTTCTTCGGATTCATCTCCCTGGGTACGTCTGCGCTTCGCAACATTCAGAACCTTGGCGTAAGAAACGGTATGAGCTACTAATGAAACAATTAGCAATTGTCAATTAGCAATTAGTAATTGTCAGGACTTTAAAATTTTTCCAATAGTATCGAACAAATATCGATTTTTGGATATAATATAATTAGAAAGCAAGACGGTTTCGTTGCCGTCTGCCGAGCGTTTACGTCATTTGCTAATTGCTAATTATAAATTCCCATGAAACATATTTCATATTTATCAAAATCGTTTGTTTGCCGACTCGGCGTTTTGAGCGTATTCGCAGCGACGATTTTCGTTTGCGCTTCTGGTTACGGTCAGGACTCTCGACGACGAGGTCCGTTGATGACAACAAATCCGGCGCCATTGTACACGACTCCACCACAGACCCAACCTCCGCAGTATACGCCGCCCGCTTCGGGAATTCAAAATCCAACTCAAATCAGAGGAACGACTCAAAGCATGCCAACGCAGTCGACGATTGTTAATCCCAATGCGGTCAATCCCAATGGCGTCGCGGTTCCGACAGCTCCGAGTAATCCGTTTACTGGCGTTTCTGCCAATCCGTTCCAACCAACGCCGCAGACAGGATTCGGCTACGGTCCAAACGTCGCTCCCGCTCAGCCAATAATCCAGCGCAACCCGTTCCAGGCGCAGCCATCGACAGCGAGACCCATTCAGGCGGCAACGATTGGCGGACAAATCAGTACTCAACCGGTTGCTCGTCCATTTGACAACCAGCAACCGCAATCTCCCTATAGTCCGTATATGTACCTTTATTCTGGGCGAAGCGGAAGAGGAGGAGACAATTACAATCTCTATGTCCGACCGATGATGGAACAACAAGAGTACAACAGACAAATGGTTTCTCAAGTTGAATCCTTACAGCAGACAATTCAGCGTCAGCAACAGCAGATTCAACAGCAAAATCGCACGCTTAACCAGCTCCAGCAAGAAGGGATTATTCCGACTCAGGTAAATCCGACTATTGATAATAATCCCAACAGCGCTCAGCAGTACTTCAATCAGCAGTACCAGCAGTACTTCAATCAACAAAACCGATAAAAGGCAGTAGGCAGTAGTATTTCGCCTCCGGCGAATTTATCCGTCTACTGCCTGATGTTTTTAAATCTTCATTCCCAACACCTAACAATCTATGCGCAAGTGGCTTTATTCTCGCGTCAATTACGAGACGTTTCATAAAATCCCGACGTCCAATCTGTCTATGAATCTGACGCGAATGCAGACGCTTTTAGACCGTTTGGGAAATCCGGAACAGGGCGTGAAGTGCGTTCACGTCGCCGGGACGAAGGGCAAAGGCTCAACGTGCATTCTCCTGGAATCCATGGCGCGTCACGCTGGATACAAAACCGGTCTGTTTACCTCGCCCCATATTATGCGTATTGAAGAGCGCATTGCTTTAGGGGGAAAGCCGTGTTCGTCTGAGGATTTTGACGCCTGGCTGAGTCTCGTTCGCCCTGTTGTCGAACAGATGGACAACGACGCGCCGGAACTGGGCGCTGTTACGTTTTTTGAGATTACGACCGCCATGGCGTTTCTGGCGTTCCAATCCGCCGGCGTTGACTTGGCGGTGTTGGAAACCGGCTTGGGCGGACGTCTGGATTCTACCAACGTCTGCAAGCCCTTGGCAACCGCGATTACCAGCATCGGCATTGATCACGTTGCCGTTTTGGGCGATACGGAAGCTAAAATCGCCAAAGAAAAGGCGGGGATTATCAAGCCCGGCGTTCCGGTCGTTATTGGACGCATGAATCCTGAACCCCGCCGGGTTATCGAACAAGTCGCAGCAGAGAAAAACGCCCCGATTTACGAAGCCGACCGGGATTTCTCCTGGACGTATGCGCCAACGCCCAACGCCTTGACCGGGGCGCTGTCTTGCGGCTCGATACGCAATGCAAAGCTCAATCTGCCGGGAGAACATCAAGCTGGCAACGCGGCGATTGCTATTAAACTGGTCAGAATTCTAAATCGCAAAAGATGCGGCTTGCAAATCCGTGACTTATCGGTTCGAGACGCGCTGGCGTCCGTCCGCATTCCCGGGCGCATTGACGTCGTCCAAACGAACCCGATTACGATTATCGACGCGGCGCACAATCCCGACTCGTTTTCCAAACTGGCGGAGGCGGTTGCGCGCCTGAACCTGCCGCGGGAGAACTGCTGTCTGGTCTTCGCCTGCGCGGACGACAAAGACGCTGTCCGAATGTTTCGGCTCGTTTATCCGTATTTCGGAACGTGGCGAATCACCCGATTCCAGAACAATCCCCGCTCCTGCCCGCCGGAACGGCTGATGGATCTTTTCAAACAGCTGGAATCCGAACAGACGCTGGCGGGTAACGTCCAGCGCAACGACGTCGCCGCGTTTGACTCGTCCGCCGCCGCTATTCAATCCGCTCAAGAAAAAAAGAGCCGGCAAATGACGTGCATTGCCGGCTCGTTCTATTTGGCTGCGGAAGCGTATTCCGTATTGGAAGCGAAATAATTATGCTTCAGCAGGGGTAGCGTCTTCTTTCTTTTCATCTGTCGGGTTCTTTCCGAACAGGAGGAAGAAGATGAACGCTGCTGCCATCATGATGGCGGGAACCATGAAGATCTTTTTCCAGTCGTTGGTTTGCGCCTGGAGGTACTCCTGACGCGTGATGCTGATTTCTTCCGCCTTGACGTCTTTCCCAGCCAGCTTGGACTGAACCTGAGTCAGCAATGATGTAACAGTATCTTTGGCAATCGTATTGGACTTGTCAGCGGAAACGACGTCAGCCAGTTCGGCGGCGGTAATCTTGCCGTCTTTGGCGATAGAGGCGAGGTCGACGTTCGCTTCAGCCGCTTTGGCAGCCGCCGCTTTTTCCTCCTCGGACTGAACGTACTGAGCCAGGTCGAGCTTGTTCCAGGCGGAATTCGCTGCGGCGGGATCCGTCCAGGCGGGAAGGGCGGCAGTTTCATTTTCCGTAACGGTGTACTGAGTGATTGCAGGCGGATACCATTCAACCAGATAGCCAGCCAGCAGATAGCCGCCGATCTGTCCGACGCCCAGCAGGATCATGCCGATAAAGCTCTGAACGGAGGCTTTCATGGCTTCCGGAGCGATTTTGTCGCCGTACATGTAGGATCCGGCATAGAGGAAGCTGTAGCACAAGCCGTGGAGCAGCAAACCGATCAGGGCGAATTCAAACGCGGATTCCATGAAGCAGACGTATCGAGCCAGCCAGGCGCCAATACCGATCAAAATTACGTTTTTCAGTCCATAGCGCGCTGCGAAAATCGGGAGCAAAGCCATGAACAGAACTTCCGAGAACTGGTTAAGCGTTGTCAACGCCAATCCGCCGGGGTAGCCGCGCTGTCCGAGCATGGCGAAGCAGGTTCCGAAGAACAAACCGCAGGCGGCGATGCCGGCAATCAGAATCGCAACGGTAAAGCACAGGAACTGCGGCTGAGCCATCAACGACCAGGCGCTGGGGGCTTTTTCCGTCGAGGTTGTTTCAACAGCCTTGGGCGGAGTGTTGGGCAGCGTCAAGGCGTAAACCGCCAGAATCAAACTGCATGCGGCGCCAACGTAGAAGAACTGAGCGGTGTTGCCGGCTCCGAAGAACGCCTGAATTACCAAAACGATGACAATCCAGCCGATCGTTCCGAACATGAAGACGCGCGGCGCGTTGTCTTTGTTGGGAACGTGCTCAAAAACAATCGAGTTGATAAGCGGAATTGTCGGCATGTAGAAAATACCAACCAAAACCAACGCGACCATCATCGGCGTGAACGCCTCTTGACGACCGGCAAAGATCAGCAGTCCAGCGCAGATAAACTGCAGGATGGACAAGACGTACTGCGCGGAAAGGAACCGGTCGGCGATTCGGCCAACCAACGGGGCAAACAGCGCGCCGATCGGAATGGCGGCTCCAACCCAGCCCATTTGAGGTCCGGAAAATTTAAGAACGTTCAGCGCGTAACCGGTCAGGGCGAAACCGTAGCTGCCCCAAACGGCAAACTGTAAAAAGTACGCAAGGCATAAACGCGGGTACGCCAGCGCAACGGATTTGGATTCTGACATAGGAACTCCTCAAGCGTCAGAAAAAGAAACTTTGACTCCTAAAAGACGTTCAAATTCTGACTGAAAAAAGTGGTAAAACAGTTCTAAACCAATGAATATTTGACAGACGTCAATATTTTTTATTATTAAAACA
>JAZRTH010000815.1:0-3012 GCA_045651945.1 Thermoguttaceae bacterium | reverse complement strand
ATCTGCTTTCCTGCCAGCGACTGGCGTTGATTCTGCCGGTTCCCGCTGCGTTCCATTCTCCGCTCATGGCGGGCGTTTGCAAGCCGTTTGCAGACGCTCTCAAACCGTTTACGTTCGACCTTCCCAACGGACTGCTTTTGAGTTCTGTTACAAGCGCGTTTGAGTCAGACCCGGACGTTTTCCGCAATAATCTGGTTGAACAGATGACGAAGCCCGTCGATTTCATCACGATGATTCGCAAGGCGTACAACGTCGGCTGCCGACATTTTGTCGAAATCGGTCCGAAAAAGATTCTTACCAACCTCGCCAAGCAGATTTTGTCGGACTGCTCTGATGTTACATTCTACATTTCCGACAACAGCAAAGGCGGCGATCCGGAGAAGTTCCTGGAAGTCTGCAGTAAGCTGAGAGATATTCAGGCGGGAAGCGCCGATTTGGTCAAGGCGCCGATGTTGTCAGAAAAGCGGGAAAAGACGGACGAGAAGCCGAGTTTGAGAATCAGGAAACGGCATGCGCGGCAGCCGCAATCCATTCCGCATTCTACGCTTCCGGCGTCGAGCTATACAATCAGCATTTGCCTGCAGTCCGGCTCGTCTTACAAGATGGGGCTTCAGTACGGAAAACAGTATTCGCAGGAACTTCGCGCGATGGTTCGACGTTATGTTGATATTGTCGGTCACGCCACGGAAAAACTCTTGCCGCCGTCGCCTGCGATGGACAAAGAATCGTTGATAACCCGTTTTGGACAAGACGGCTATGAAGAAATGCTCGGCGTTGCCGAAGGTTCTGGAATTCCTCTGGAAGCCCTTGTTCGTCACAACGTATGCATCTTCCCGACAATGGATACGTCAGAACAGAGAAAGATTTCCAATACGGGAAAAATGATTCCAGCCAGTACAATAAAGATGAACTCTGACAATACTATCAAAATGAGTTTTGAACCTTTGGGACGCGTTGCCAGCGGCTGCGTTCAGTTTGCCGGCACGACCCCGAACGGAACGTTTATTCACGGCTGCAATATTGATTTGCCGTTTAAGAGAATTGTACCGGACAGCGTTAAGGTTCAAATTCAGGTTCGTCAGCCAATCAACCGGATTTCACACTGCTTTGTCGGCGTTACAGGAATGGTGGGAACCATCGGTGGAATTAACTCTCGCGGTTTGTGCGTTACCAGCTGCACGATGCTGGATTACCCGACCCCGTTCCAGGTTAAGCCGGAATCCATGGAACATTCGACGCTTATCGAACATATTCTTTCTGAATGCTCCAATATCGACCAGGCTTTGAAGATGATTTATCAAAACGGAGCTATTGGCGGCTGGACTATCGGTTTGACGGAAGGGGGAACCGGCGCTATTGCTCAGGTGGAATACTGCGACAAAATGGTTGTTCATCGCGACGCCATGGATTTCCTCGCTCAGGCGAACCATTCTCAGCTGTTGGTTAAAGAGCGTCCTGACCGCGGCGTTGAAGTTCCGGAACACTCCAAAATTCGCGAGGCTCGGCTTCGCCAGATTCTCACTAACGACGGGGCGGAAAAGACGCTCTCCGTTGACACGTTAACTGCGTTTGCCGCTTTGCGAGACGTCAAGCTGCCCAATCAGACCGAAAAACCGCTGCCGGGCGCGTTTAGAACCATCAATATGCTTCTTCGCGTTGACAACGTTTGTTCATGGATGTTTAATCATACAGCTCAGACGTTGATGGTTGCCGCTACGCCTGACATTTACGTTTCTGAAGACGACAAGGCCCTTTGGAACGAGATTCCGATTCTGGATTTGCTTCCCGATTACAACGCTCGTTCAGAGAGCAAACCGCAGCCTGCTGTGAGCGTAACTCCGACTGTGAAAACGCCCGTTGAGCCCAAAGTGGAAAAGACGAAGTCGTTTACCGTCTCGGAAATCGCCCGGTTTACTCCGGCGCAGTTCAATGAGAAGATTAATCAGGCGGCTGCCGATATTGAGAAGGCTGTTACAACCCGATATGTTGAATGTCTGGTTGAAGCTCCGGCTTTACCGGAGGCGTCTGCGCTTGCCGGCAGAACGTTGATTATCGGTTCTAAAAAGAACCCGGTCGCGATGGAGCTGGTTCGACACTTAAAGCCTGTTTCCAGCGACGTTGTCGTTTTCGACCTGTGCGACAAAGGCTCCGGAAAATCGGAAGAAGCGATTGCTTCGGAAATTGACGCTTTGTGGAAGCAAGCGCCGATTTACAACATTTTTGTCGTTCCGAGCTGGGACAATGAGACATCGTACAAGTTTATTCAGTCCGACTGGACGCACATGGAAAATACGACGATTCTTCCGTTGTATTTGACGCTGCGTCAGATTTATCGCTGCGCCAACGCTCAGAAGGAAGTCGGAAAGCTTCGCCTGGCGGCGGGCGTTCGACTGGGCGGCGACGGCGGTTTTGCCGGTTATTCTAATCGCGTCGAGGGCGGCGCGATTGCCGGTCTGGTTCACAATCTTCACGTTGAAAACCTGGCGACGTTCGGTTCTAACACCTGCTTCAAAGCGGTGGACTTCTCGCTCAAGGCGGATCCGGAATTCGTTGCGAAATCCCTTATTAAAGAACTCGCTCATTTTGAATCCCATTCCGACATTTGCTATCAGTCCGAAAAACGCTATATTCTGACGATGCTTCCGGAAGCCGTTCCGGCGTCTGCCGTCAAAGCTGCCCCAGCGTCCGATTCTGAGGAAGTCTGGCTTGTAACAGGCGGAGCGCGCGGCGTTACAGCGGAACTGGCGTACCATCTGGCGAAAAACCGCAAAGTCAAGCTGTACATTCTAGGATCTTCCCCGCTTCCCAAGGTTGACCCGACCTGGCGAACGCTGGATGCAGACGGACTCAAACAGCTCAAGCAGAGCGTTGTTCGCGCCGCGCTGGCGGAAAAGAAAAAGCCGGCGGCTGAATGGTCAAAAGTCGAAAAAGCGTTGGAAATTGACAAAAACCTTCGTCGTTTGGACGATGCGAAAATCCCGGGGACTTATATGGCATGCGATTTGAGTTCGT
>JAZRTH010000814.1:0-3306 GCA_045651945.1 Thermoguttaceae bacterium | reverse complement strand
GTGGGTTAAACCCCACGGCTACAGATATTGAACTGCTACGCAGTTCTAGTGGAAGCGCTTCGCGCTGCTGTCTTTTACTACTTGCCACTTACAACTAATCCAACACGTACTTGCTGTCGGCGTCTTCTTCGTGACGGATTTCGTCGACTTTTTCTTTTTTGCCCCAGCCGGCGTAGAGTTTGTCCGGGGCGTTAAGAACCAGACCGGGAACGTCGCTGACGCACTTGTAGGCGTGAACCACTCCCGGCGGGACGATAACGCGAACCGGGTTGTCTTCGCCGGCTTCAAACGTCATCTTTTCGCCGAACGTCTCGGAACCCTCGCGGGAATCCCAAAGATACACTTTGAACGTCCCAGGCCCCATAAAAATAAAGATGTCGGTCTGTTCAACATGTTCATGAGGACCGCGGGCAACGCCCGGCAGCGTTTGAGAAACGTACATCATTTCCGGGAAAACGCCTTCCGGCAACTCGTCTTTGCGATACGTTTCCGTCAGCCAGCCGCGATGGTCAGTATATTTTTTCAGAGGGACGATTTCTACTCCTGTAATCATTTTTTGAATTCCTTTCGTATTCTAAATTTCCCACTTGCAGTCAATCTTAAGCAGATTCCGGAGATAGTCGCCGTACTGGTTGTTTTGACGTTCAGCCAGCTTTGCCAGATGGTCTTTGTCGATAAAGTTTTGACAGTACGCGATCTCTTCCAGACAGGCGATTTTCAGCCCCTGACGGCTTTCGACCGTCTCGACGTAATTTGACGCCTGCAAGAGCGACTCGTGCGTTCCGGTGTCCAGCCAGGCAAACCCGCGGCTGAGCGTTTCAACGTGAAGCTGATTTCGAGACAAGTACTCTCGATTGACGTCGGTAATTTCCAGCTCTCCGCGAGCTGACGGCTTGAGATTTTTGGCGATTTTCACGACGTCATTGTCGTAAAAATACAAGCCTGTAACAGCAAAGTTCGACTTCGGATTCTTCGGTTTTTCCTGAATGTCCAACGCATTCCCCTGAGCGTCAAAATTGATAACGCCGTACCGGTGCGGGTCTTTAACCCAGTAGGCAAACACGGACGCCCCAGCCGGCTGCGCCGCCGCATGGCGAAGCATCTTTCTGAACCCCTGTCCGTAAAAGATGTTGTCTCCCAAAATCAGAGCAACGTGATCTTTCCCGATAAATTTTTCGCCAATAATAAACGCCTGAGCCAAACCGTCGGGAGACGGCTGAACGGCGTACTGAATTTTGATTCCCCACTGAGAACCGTCGCCCAGGAGTCGTTCAAACGCAGGCGTATCGACGGGAGTTGAAATAACAAGAATGTCGCGAATTCCCGCCATCATCAAAACGGACAGCGGATAATAAATCATCGGCTTATCGTAAATGGGCAGCAGCTGCTTGCTGACCGCAAGAGTAATTGGGTGCAGCCGCGTTCCAGCGCCGCCAGCCAGGATGATTCCTTTTTTACATTGATTTTTCATAACTGACATTTTCCGTTTTCAGGCTTTATTAATTACCGAATACGTACATGTCAATATTTTAACCGATTTCAAGAAAAAATCAACAGAAGAAAAGGGGAATTGATAAGAATCACGTCTTTTTTTTCTTCTTTTCGACTCGTTCGTAATCGCGGTATCGATACACGCCAGCGCGAGCGTCTTCCAGCTTCCCAGATAAATCGCGAACGTATTTATTGAGCGTTGCCAGAGCGGTGAGCGCCATCGTCTCATTAATAAGGATATCTGGACGGGCGATTTCATTCTGGTCGTAGGCTTCGTCCCACGAATCGCACAGCTTCGAAAGCTGCGCTGTAAGCTCTGTCAAAGGAGTTAAAACCAATTTATGAACGTCCTTGCTTGTACGAAATTTTCCCATTTTCAATTCCTGTTTGAGTTATGCGTCCAACAAAAACCTGTACGACGCTCGAATGTCAATATCATCTCTCGAAATCTTTTGCTTGCGAACCATGGAGAATAATAGCGGCATTGACGCTAATACAATTATAATACTATCTGATACCGCAATACCATAATAATATCATAAGATTACATATTTTTCAACTTGAGAAAAGACAAATTTCTGAGAAAAGCTCTAAAATCCAACAGAAAAATTTTAAAAAACCAATTATTTTCCCAAATATTTAATATTTGGTTTGATATTTGGTAAACTTTTTGGTTTTTTCTGATTATGATGATTACATAGTTTACCCCGTTTGTTTCACTTCGTTATTTTAAAAAGTAATGAATTACCTTACTAAAAGCATTCGTACGCTGTATTATAACGGCGTTCGCATCAGAGAGATTGCACGGCGACTTAAAATAGCTCCGTCAACGGTTTTTAGAGTCATTCACGGACATACCTTTGCTTCTAAAAAGCGCTGTCCGCGCTGCGGAGCAAAACTAAAAGGCAAAGAATGTCTGGCCTGTCAGCTGCGCGATTTCTTCGAAAAGGCTCAAATCTGCATTCCAGACAAATGGGACAACTATATAAATTGGGACGGGAAAATTACTTTTATTCGACTGGAATTGCGTCCGCCGGAATACGCCCGATATCTGATTGTTCGGAAGCGAAAAGAGGAAGAACTCAACCAAACCCTGTTTGAATAACAGTTAACAGCGTTGAGATTTAATAACCGCCTGAATTACGGAACATTTCGGGACTCGCTTTTGAACCAGAAACCAGTCTGCGCCGTCGAGAAACGCCTGCTCAACGTCCGACTTGTTTTCAACGCGAACGCCCACGGCGCAATGGGCGGGAAGCAGTTCTCGCGCCTGACGAACGGAAACCGCGTCCGGATTGAGGACAACGCCGTCCGCTTTGGCAAGTATCGCGATGTCGCAGCGGTCTACGACGAAAAGGAATTTGTTGGATTCCCGGATTGTGGGAAGCAGCTTTTGAATTGCGTCGACGAACTGAGCGTCCGGAACGTTTTGAGCCGTCAGACAAACAAAGTCCATCGCGATTTTGGAGCAGACTTCCACTTGAACCTTGCCTTTGACAAACAACTCGTTGACGTCCAAAATCGCCGCAGTCGGTCGCTGAGGAAAGCGGTCTTTGTTGGCAAAGATAGTCTGAACGATTTTCTGAATTGTATACGAATCGTAGCGAAGCTGTTCCAGCCCTCCGCTGATTGCTGGACAGACGACTTTGGAGTACTCTTCCAACGAGCGCAGCGACTCCTGAATTCGAGTAAAGTTCGCCGCCAGCACAGACTGCGCGTCGTCCCGCTTGCGTTCCGAGTCAAGCGTAATTCCCGTTCCGACGTCCTGACGCGTTTCCCGGGCGCTCAGACGATCCGAAAGCGGGATCTCGCCCA
>JAZRTH010000813.1:0-2480 GCA_045651945.1 Thermoguttaceae bacterium | reverse complement strand
AGCGAAGCGAACGGAATTACGCTTAGGCGAGCCACGGGTGTAAACCCGTGGGTGTGAGCGAAGCGAACGTAACGGCGAACAAAACCGGGTTGCGTAAGCCCCCGGAAAAATCTCACGCGGAGCCGCGGAGCCGCGGAGGATGTTCGCGAAGTTTTAAAAACTATGCGTCCTTTGCGTTCTTTGCGGCTTAAACACGAAAAGAACGAAACAAACGAAGTTGAACTGCGTCCGTTCAAACAACCGACTCTTGCCAAAGCCCTAAGATGCGTTATTTCGGCTTGGTAGAAGAGTCTGAGGTAGAATCGTTAGCGTTTTGTTTATCCTCGTTTATATTTTCCTTAGTATTACCTTTGTCATAAAAATATTTTAAAGTTAAATATAGAGGCAACACAAATAATGCGCATATTAATATCACCAAATCATCTAAAAACATAATGGAGTTCAACAGGGCAAATAATACTTGAAATTCAATCATTTAATACCTCCTAATATCTATAAACGTATTATTGCTATTTTTATAACATCATTATAGCGCCCAAAAACGTATTTTTTCCAAAAAAATATCAATTTTCAATAAAAACTTTAGAATTGTCTGTTGCAGAGTTAAAAAATCAATCTGGAAAAACTGTTTTAATATGCTCATCTCTGGATTTTTTCAAAATCTTTCGTATAATAGAACTCAACGTTAAAACTTCCATAGATTGTTTCCTCAATTACCCCCCAATAATCATGAACCGATTCCTGTTATTGCTGGTTGCGGCATTGGCTGTCGTTTGTCAACCGAGTCTGAACGCGGACGACGTCAAAAAGCCGAACGTAATTATTATTCTTGCGGACGACCTCGGGTACGGCGACGTAAGCTGTTACGGCGCAACTGTGATTCAGACTCCCAACATTGACTCGCTGGCAAGTCAGGGGATCCGATTTACGCAGGGCTTCGCAACCAATTCCACCTGTACGCCCAGCCGATACTCGCTCATAACCGGCAAATACTCGTTCCGTCGGGAAGGGGTTCAGATTCTGCCCGGCGACGCGCCGCTGTTGATCGAGCCGGGATCGCTGACTCTGCCGGAGATGTTTCGCAAGGCGGGATATACAACCGGAATTGTCGGGAAATGGCATTTGGGGTTGGGACGCGGGAAGATCGACTGGAACGCTCGCATCGCGCCGGGTCCGAACGAAGTTGGGTTTGACAGCTCGTTTATTATGGCTGCAACCGTCGACCGCGCCCCGACGGTTTACATTCGCGACGGGAACGTCGTCAACCTCGACCCGTCCGACCCGCTGTTTGTCGATTATAAAAAGAACTTCGACGGCGAGCCGACGTACGTTTCCAATCCGGAACTTGTAACAAAACAGAAATCTCTGCGCGGGCACAACAACAGCGTCCACAACGGGGTAGGGCGCATCGGATTCCAAAAGGGAGGCTGCGCCGCCCGATGGGTAGACGAGACCATGGGCGAGGTTTTCAAGTCGGAAGCGGAGAAGTTTATTCGCCGCTCCGCCGCTGGCGACAAGCCGTTTTTCCTCTACTACGCTCTTCATCAGCCGCACGTTCCCCGTATGCCGGGCGAACGCTTTGCCGGCAAATCCCCGCTGGGCGTTCGCGGCGACGCCATTCTGGAAGCGGACTGGCAAGTCGGGGAAGTAATGCGTCTGCTGGACGAACTCCATCTGACGGAAAACACGATTGTTATCTTTACATCAGACAACGGCCCGGTTGTCAACGACGGCTATCTTGACCAGTCTATTGTCCTCAACGACAAGACCGGGCATAAACCGTCTGGAAACCTTCGCGGCGGGAAATACAGTCCCTATAACGGCGGATCGCAAGTCCCGTTTATCGTCTGCTGGGCTGGCAGCAAGTCGTCCCTTCCAATGCGCGCTTTCGAGCGCGAGCGTTTGCAACAAAACGCTTTCGATGGCTGCGATGTTGAACTCTCGTCTCACGACGCGCCGGTTCTGTCGGGAACGTCCGATGCATTGGTTTGTCAAATGGACTTTCTCGCTTCTTTCGCCGCCATGCTGGGCGTTAAGAGCAAAGAACTGGCGTCGCTGGACAGCCAAAACGTTATGCCCGCTTTGTTGGGACTGTCCTCAGATGGAAGAAAGGAACTGATAGTCAACGGGAATACGCTCCGAACGCCGCGATGGCATTACGTTTCCAACCAGCATTTTCCGTCCATAAAGGACGCGTCGTATCCAGAACTGTACGACTTGTCCGTCGACCCGGAAGAAAAAAACGACCTGTTAAGAAAGAATCCGTACTTGGCTAAAGAGCTGGGTCTGGAACTGAGATTCTTCCAGATTCGCGAAAACTTCCAGATTCGCGACAAGGACTGAGCAGAGATATACGGTTCGTCCGTTCAGAGAAAAGCCTCACGCTATTAGCTTGAGCGCTCGAGGTTCCCAAGTTTTAACGGTTAACGTTAGAAGCTGATTAATAAGCTAGAAGCTAGGAGCTAGAAGCTAAAAGCTCT
>JAZRTH010000812.1:0-1814 GCA_045651945.1 Thermoguttaceae bacterium | reverse complement strand
AGATTACGATATCGAACGATTCCAGCGGCGCGTTCAGTCCCGCATGATCGGAACCGGCTCGTGGTCGCCAGATACGGTCTTGGAACGTCAGTATTACAAAGCCATGCAGCTGACAGAAACCGCCCCGGAAGACGCGCTGGTCGAATTAAAAGCAATCGCCGATTTCTACTCCATTCCCGAATATAAATCCGACATGGGCAAACGAGAGTACGACAAACGCATCTGCCTGCTTTCCGTTGAAAAACAGATTGACATTATAGAAACCAATCTGGAAGACGAAATCAAACCACTGCGGGCATCCATTGAACAGCGAATCGCAGAAGCGAAAAAATTCAAAGAATCCAATCCTGAAAAAACGGAACGAATCGTCAAAAGCATTATTCGCCTTTACGAAACAGACGAAAACGTTACCGATCTGGTTGAAGAAGCGAAAAAGCTGATTGAGTAAGCGGCGCCCCCGATGGCGGGGGAACCAGTCCGCACTACCGCGCGCTTGCCAAAAATCGCTCCCTTTGGTCGCTTTGTATGTTCATTTTAAAGGAATATTCAATGAAATACTTTCTAAAGTGCCTTTACAATTACGCCAACTGCAAAGGTCGCGCGAGACGAAAAGAGTTGTTCTACTTTATTCTATACAGCGTCATTTTAATTGCTTTATGGAACCTCGCATGGTTGGGAGTTTGTTATTCAATCGGTCAAGCTGTTGTAGATCAATACTTGCAAATGCATCCTGGCATTAATGCTTTGACGTTGCTTGTTTATCCTGCCATTTTCATTTTTCTTGCCACTCCATTTGTGACAGTTATTGCTCGACGTTTTAATGATACAGGCATTTCGATATATGATTTTTTTATTCAGATATGGATTCGAATTTTTGTATTGGCAATAATTGGAGTACTAACTTCACATATTGTTTCATTTTTGGGAAATGTAAATATTGATCAAGATAGAGCAGCTGAAGCATTTGGTATTCTGAGTGTAATTATCTTATATTTCTATTTCTTTTACTACTTGATAAAAAAGGGAACTCCGGGAGATAATCAGTTCGGTCCCGATCCGAGGATTAACGACCCAATCGAAAACGTCCATCGGATAAACGGAATAGATATTGACAATTCAGAACAGGATTCGTCGACAAAGAAAGGTTCTGACCCGTTCGCGCCAAAACAGTAGAACCACCGCTCGGAGCGCGGGAGCGCAGCTCCTGGCGGCGAGGCGCCGCTCCATTTGGAGTGCGACGGCTTGCCGTCGCTTTCATTACCAGCGCCGTCGCAAACGACGATAAAAGATTATTCGTGCCAATAACGTGAGAAGAATTATCTAAATCTGAAAAAGCAGCCAAAAGAATTAGAAGAAGGCTTTTGCGTTACTGGCGCGAAAGACGTTTTTGGATGTTCTCAACTTATTTCTTGGAAAAGCGACGTCAAGCCGTCGCACTCCATAAAAAAAGCCCTTTGAGACGTTCATCTCAAAGGGCGTAAATAACTCGGCGGCGCCTACTCTCGCACTTGCAGGACTACCATCGGCTCGAAAAGCTTAACTACTGAGGTCGGGATGGGATCAGGTGTGACCTTTTCAATTAGCCGCCGCGATTTGTTGAAAGCCCAATTAAGAACTTTCAACAATATATTTTGTCAGGTAAATAGGCTCTCTCAAGAGCGTTTAATACATGCGATCAAGTTTTCGTCCGTTAGTACTGGTTAGCTGAACCCATTACTGAGCTTACACATCCAGCCTATCAACCTCATCGTCTTTAAGGGGACTTAAACGAAACCTTATCTCCGAGCTGGCTTCACGCTTATATGCTTTCAGCG
>JAZRTH010000811.1:0-2852 GCA_045651945.1 Thermoguttaceae bacterium | reverse complement strand
AACCAGTTCGAGATTTCCGCTTTCAGCGGCGTAATGCAATGGCGTGCATCCGGAAACGGTTGATTTAACGTCCAATCCCTGCTCGACGAGCCATTGAACCAGTTCCAGATTTCCGCTTTCAGCGGCGTAATGCAAAACGGTCAATTCGCATTTTTCTTTTGCGTTAATATCCGCGCCATGCTCGACGAGCCATTGAACCAGTTCGAGATTTCCGCTTTCAGCGGCGTAATGCAATGGCGTGCATCCGGAAACGTTTGATTTAACGTCCAATCCCTGCTCGACGAGATATTGAACCAGTTCGAGATTTCCGCTTTCGGCAGCGTAATGCAAAATGGTCAATTCGCATTTGTCTTTTGCATTAATATCCGCGCCATGCTCAACGAGCCATTGAACCATCTCAAAATTTCCGTTATAAACGGCAAAAACCAAGGGGATTTGTCTTTTTGCGTCTTGTGCATTGACGTCTACCCCTTGTTCGACAAGCCATTGAACCACATCTAAATGATCAAAATAGGCGGCGTCATGCAAGAGCGTCCATCCCAAACGATTGCTTTCTTTGACGTCGGCGCCGTGTTGAGCCAACGTCTGCGCCATCTCCAGGTTTCCGTCACAGACGGCATAATGCAAGAGCGACAATCCGGAACTGTTTTTTGCGTTGGCGTCGACGCCTTGATCCAAAAGCTTTTTAGCCTGACTCAGATTATTGTTTTGGACTTCATAAAAAAGAAGCTGCGTTAAATCCGCCTCATCAACTTCTGTCGGCAGATTACAGCTGGAAAGACTGACCAAAGCAATAAGAACGACGCTTAAAATGGATTTCTGATTTGTCATGGCGATAATTCTGAAAAATTAATGGCTCTTCCGGTAAGTTGGCGCCTAGTGTTTCCGCAGGTCAGTCCGTTCACGGATTTGACGGATTAAACGGATTTTCACCGATTGAATAATTGACTATTCATTGTTCATTCGTAAATCTTTGAATTATAATCACGAAAAACACAAAAATCACGAAATTTACGAAAAATATAAGATTATAAAAAAATCCTTTCGTGTGTTTCGTGTATTTCGTGTTAAAAAATACTTTTGGACGAAAAAACACCTGTTTTTTAGCTCAAGTACCAACTTGTCGGATGAACCAAATTAATAATTATTTAACATCAATTACTCGTTATTGTAATAAAAAATAGAAATATTTGAATAGGGGGGCGAATAATTTGGAACTATTGGGTGCGTTCAAAATTGGGGGGCGCGAGAAAGAAATGGTTGAGTCCGGCTCCCGGCAGTCCCTGCCGCCGAAGAAATCTCACGCAAAGTTCGCGAAGTTCGCAAAGTTTTAAAAACATGCGTTCTTTACGGCGTTAAAAATTAGGCTGCTGAGGACAGCCGCCAATCGAATTGCTCCGTGTGTAATCGTCAATCTTACCTATTTTCGCAACCCAAAATTTATCGCACCCGAACTATTGAGACGCTTACGCAATTTCACATTCTGCATTACGAATTAAAACTCCTCTTGCATTTTGTGGCATTTTTTGCTATAAAACAGGAAATAATTCAATGACATCGCATTGATATGCGATTACCAATCCCACCCATGATCAACGCTTTGCGTAATTGCTAATTGCTCATTGCTAATTGCTAATTATCATGAACCGTCGAACTGCCATTGCCGCCACGTTTGCTTTAACTGCGTCTTTGTTTTCTGGATGTAAATCCTTTTCTACTAAATCGGCGGAAAACGACCCCAAGGAAAAAGCGGACGGGGGAATGTTTTCTAAATTGCGGCAGAGCGACGGCGACAGCGAATATTCCGGGCTGTCCAGCAAAAGCCGGGATATCGAGAAGAATCTGGGCGTTGGAAGAGATTAGTTAAGGCATTAGGCAATAGGCAGTAGGCAGTAGGGATTTTAAACTACTGCCTCTTGCCTCCGTGGGTTAAAACCCACGGCTACTGATATTGAACCGCTAAAGCGGTTCTATAGGAACGCTGTCGCGTCTGTTTAAAAAACTACTGCCTCTTGCCTACTGCCTACCGCCTCCTCACCTCCCCCTCCCCGATTCCCCGTTTCTGTGTATAATATTAATATTATGCAAGAAATTAAAACTCTTACTGTTGAACTGGGGGAGCGATCGTATCCGATTTTTATCGGAACGGGTTTGTTGCCCAACGCTGCTGAATACATTCTCCAGTGCGGCGAGCCGTCCCAGTTTTTTGTTGTAACAGACGACAACGTCGAAACCATCTATGGCGACGCTCTGGGAATAACGCTGTCTCAAAATTCGGAAACGGAAATGGCTGTCATTCCCGCCGGCGAGGACAGCAAATGTCTCGAAATGGCAGAGCAGATTTGGAACCGAATGCTGGAAGGCGGCTGCGATCGGAAGACGGTCGTCTGCGCCATTGGCGGCGGCGTTGTCGGCGACTTGGCGGGCTTTGTCGCGTCTACGTACATGCGCGGCGTTCGGTTCTGGCAGTTCCCCACTACGCTTTTAGCTCAGGTGGACAGTTCCGTCGGGGGAAAGACCGCGATTGATTTGCAGTACGGTAAAAACGTCGTCGGGACGTTCTATCAGCCCCAGGGCGTTGTGATTGACCTGGACACGCTGCGGACTCTCGACAACCGCCAGTATCTGGCGGGCATGGCGGAAGTCGTCAAGTACGGCGTTATTCTGGACGAGTCCTTTTTCCGGTATCTGGAATCGCACGTCGACGCCATTCTACAGCGCGACGTCAACGTTCTGGCGGAAATTGTCTACCGCTGCTGTCTGATTAAATCAGACGTTGTCTCCCAAGACGAAAAAGAGCTTTCTGGCCGCCGTGCCCTGCTCAATTACGGACACACCTTTGGACACGCAAT
>JAZRTH010000810.1:0-3664 GCA_045651945.1 Thermoguttaceae bacterium | reverse complement strand
CGCTCTGTCTCCGGAAGTGTTGAACGTTTCCCCGGGAACAACAACCCTGTTCCAGCTGATTTCTCTGCCGGACAGCGTCGATATTACAGGCGAGTTTGCCGCTATCAATCTTCCAGAACTTGAGGATGGCAGAACCTGGGATTTGTCTCAGCTTTATACAGACGGCGCTATTGCGTTGTTGGGTCGACCGTTCACTCCGAACGAAATTCCTGAACCGTCAACCTGGGCGCTGCTGGCGCTTGGCGTTGCCGGTCTGATCTACTGGCGTAAGAGAAAATAATAGGCGAGCCGGGGTGCGTAAGCCCCCGGACGTGAGCGAAGCGAACATATTGCGAGAGTTCAGCGTAAGCGAAACTCTCGCTTTTTTAATTGGGGGAGAGGTATAATACAAGAAGAACTCCCGCTTTGAATTGTTCAGTCATCTAACTCTGATGAGTTGATAAGATAAACAAAAAACCTCGCGTGAAATCAACGCGAGGTTATGGGGTTTATACGATACGTTAATGCTCAAAAGGCGGGGGTTACTCTAGCAAGAGGCTTTGGCGTCTTTCTTTTCTGAGCAGCAATTGCAGCCAGACTTTTGAACCTGAAACGTTTGTCGTTCCTTGAATTCCTCTTTTTTACCTTTATTCCAACTGTGAACCGGGCGGAAATAACCAACAACCCGAGACCAGACTTCACATCTTTCACCACAAACCGACATTGCAATCTCCTTAAAAAAATGGGAAAAATTTTATAGTTCAAACGCCGCTACTCTTTGCGAAGCCGAACCTGAATTTGACCTCCAGAACGTCTGCCGCAGCTTTCGTTCTTTTGGAATCCGTTCCAATTACGATTCTATTATACCACAATATTTCGTCATTGTCAACTAAAAACTGTACAATATCTAGTATTTTTCTCGAAAAAAGTTCAGATTGTTCCAATTAGACAAAATAGGCAAAGTAGCAGAGATAATTTAAGAGTACCGCGAAGCGCAATTACTAATTACTAATCACTAATTACTAATTATCGGTACGTTGCCTGCGCGGCAAGGCGTTCCAGTTCCGGCAAGTCGGATTCGGAAACGACCAGACGTTCAATTGCCGTCGCTTTTCCGGTGATATGGTCAAATTCGACAATCGCGCCGTGAATTTGAGGGTTCCCCAGGGCGATCTCGTATTTGGTGGGCTTGAACGTGTAGACGGCTTCGCGGACGCAGTCGATTTTTCTCCCGATAACGCTTTCCATGGGACCGGTCATGCCGACGTCGGTCTGGAACGCTGTCCCGCCGGGGAAAATCTGCTCGTCTGCCGTGGCGACGTGGGTATGCGTACCCAAAACGGCGGTAACGCGCCCGTCGAGGTATCGGCCCATGAGCTGTTTGTCGCTGGTCGCCTCCGCATGGAAGTCAACGAGAATAATTTTGACGTCCGGCGGCAAGAGCTTGAGAATTTTGTCAGCCGCATGGAACGGACAGTCCACCGGACTCATAAAAACGCGACCCTGCAAGCTGATAACCGCAGCGCGGCGACCCAGCGGGAGGTCAACCAGAGCGTACGTCTTGCCTGGGGCTTCCGGCGGGTAGTTGGCAGGCTTGACAATGTTGTCGTTCTGTTCCAGAATCGGGATGATTTCTTTCCGTTTATAAATATGATCTCCCATCGTCAAGACGTCGGCGCCCGCCTGAACGATTTCCTTGTACGTTTCAGGCGTCAAACCGGTGCCAGCCGCAGCGTTTTCTGAATTGACCGAGATCAAATCCAGCTGGTATTTAATACGCAGCCCTTTCAGACCGCGCTGAAGCATGGTTCGTCCTGGTTTGCCGACAACGTCGCCGATATGGAGTAATTTCATAACAGAATCTTTCTATTAAGGTTCTAACGGTAAGTCTGAACCTGAGAAGCCGCTAGCTATTAGCCACTAGTTATTAGCTTGGGGATTTGAAGCTCTAACTGATAGTTTTTAAAGCCAGAGGCTAACAACAAAAGCTAGGAGCTAGAGGCTAGAAGCTAAAAGCTCTCACTACAACAGGTTTGCAGTTACCGGAGAAGCCTATATCATTTGTCCGCTCTTCTCTTTCGTTTGAGTTCTCGTTCGAGTTCTTTTCTTTGCTTGGCGCGTTCCGCCGGGGTGAGCCGTTTTCCGGTGCTGCCCTTTTGTTTGGCAAGACGCGCTTGCGGATTGGTTGCCATCTGACGGGTCAGTTCCTGCATCGCCTGCATCTTTCCGCCCATGCCCATTCCAGACATCTTTTTCATAATAGACGCCATTGCGCCGAACTGCTTGCAGATTTCGCTGACTTCGTTGATGCCCACGCCTGCGCCGGCGGCAATGCGCTTTTTGCGGCTGTTGTCAATCAAATCCGGATTAGAGCGTTCTTTTTTAGTCATGGAATCGATAATTCCGCCGAGCTTTTTCATCTCGCTTTCAGCAACGTCCATGTCCATCATCTGCTTAATGGCGCCCATGCCGGGAATCATGCCTAAAATCTTGCCCAGCGGACCGAGTCGGCGGGTTTGATTCATCATTCGGCGGAAGTCGTCGAAGGTGAACTCGCCCTTCTTCATACGCTCTTCCTGCTGACGCAGTTCGTCCTGATCGAATTCACGCTGAGCCGTTTCGACCAACGTGAGGATGTCGCCCATGCCGAGAATTCGCCCAGCCATGCGGTCAGGATGGAATTCTTCCAGAGCGTCCATCTGCTCGCCGACGCCCATGAACTTAATCGGCGCGCCGGAAATGTGTTTCATCGACAGAGCTGCGCCGCCGCGGGCGTCGCCGTCCAACTTGGTAAGAATAACCCCGTTGAGAGCCAGCGCGTCATTAAACGCCTTGGCGCTGACGACCGCGTCTTGACCGGTCATGGCGTCCACGACCAGATAAACCTGATCCGGGTTGCACTGGGACTCGATCTTTTTCAACTCGTCCATGAGCGCTTCGTCAATGTGAAGACGCCCGGCGGTGTCGAGGATAAGAACGTCACAATCGGACTTTTCCGCTTCCTTAACGGCGTCGTTGCAGACCTTAACCGGGTTCTGCTCGCCCTCTTCCGCATAGACGGGAATGCCGATCTGTTCGCCCAGAACCTGAAGCTGTCGAACGGCGGCGGGACGCTGAAGGTCGGCGGCAACCAGCATCGGCTTGCGACCGCGAATTTTCAGCTTTTTCGCCAGCTTGCCGGTGGTCGTTGTTTTACCAGAACCCTGCAAACCGCACATCATAATAATCGACACGCCTGAACGCTTCAGATGGAGGTCGTTGTCAACCGGCCCCATAAACTGGATAAGTTCTTCGTGAACGATTTTCACCAGCTGGTCTGACGGTCGCAGGCTTTTGAGAACCTTTTCGCCCAACGCCTTTTCCTGAACGCGAGCCATGAACGCCTTGACGGCTTCGTAGCCGGCGTCCGCTTCCAGAAGCGCGTTCTGGATCATCGTCAGACCCTCTTTCATGTTGGATTCGGTCAAAACCGCTTTGCCGGAAAGATGTCGAAACGCTTCGCCGAGTTTATTTTGCAGGGATTCAAACATGGTTGTATCTGGTATGGTTATACAATTGTAAATAAAATAGCCCGATAGAATGCTACAGTATTATAATATAGGAATCTGCAATTTTGAAAAGGGGGAGGGAGGAGACAATAGGCGCGAAGCGCTCCCGCTAGAACCGCGTAGCGGTTCAATATTAG
>JAZRTH010000809.1:0-9253 GCA_045651945.1 Thermoguttaceae bacterium | reverse complement strand
AGGAATGAGGAGTGAGGAGTGAGGAGTTTACGCAAGCGCCACACCAGCTCCTCCCTCCTCACTCCTAACTCCTAACTCGCAAACGCCAAGTTGTCGGATGCCTCTATTTCTTTTTTCTGTCTCGCCGACGGCGGGGCGCGTCTTTGGGCGCGTCGTCTTCTTTCGGCTTCCCGATGTTTTTCAGAGCGTCTCCCCAGGATTTGAGAACGTTCATCGGTTCGTCGTCTTCCGGGCGATGTCGCGGCGACTTTTTATTCTGATTCGATTTCCAGTTGTTGGCTTCTTCCTGAACCAGTTCCTGATCAACCAGTTCTTTGGGCATGAACTGTCGTTCCGCCAAGCCCCACAAAGACGAGGCGATAAAGTAAATGCACAATCCAGCGGCAACCTTAAAGAACATCAGACCCATGAAAAGCATCATGAACGTCATGACTTTTTGCTGCATGCGCGCCTGGTCGTCTGCCGGCGGCGGCATAAGAATTTTCTGCTGAATCAAAAACAGAGCAATCGTCGCCATCGGCAACAGATTGAAATACGGACCCAGCCCAAACATCCCGTATCCGGACGTAACAAACTGCGGAGCCCAGGACGTCCAGTCAAGCAGCATGTCGGGAGCCGCCAGGTTCGAGCAGAATCGGAACGCGGAACCGAACATGGACGCCTGACGAAGCTCGACGTCTACCATCAGCGCGCGATACAGAGCCATAAAAATCGGGAGCTGAATAAACAGAACCAGACAGCCGGAAAGCGGGTTGTAGTTGTGCTTTCGGAACAGTTCCTGCTGCGCTTTCATCTGCTCTTGAGGATCCGTGTACTTTTCCTTGATTTTAGCCATTTCCGGCTGGAGCTTTTGCATCTTCAGCGCGCCGATAACCTGTTTTCTGGACAGCGGGTGCAGGGCCAGTCGAACGACGGCGGTTAAAAGCAAAATCGCGATGCCGTAGTTGGGAATAATCATATAGAAGAAATGTAACAGCCCAACCAGCGGGACGGCAATCCAGCTAAACCAGCCGTAGTAAATGACGCCGTCCAAACCGTAAGTTTTCATTAAGTCCGGTTTGCGAGGCCCGATAAAGACCGTATACGTTTGCGACGTTTGAGCGCCCGGCGCCAGTTCCGATTCCTGGCTGTACGCTCTAAACGAGCAGTTTGTTCTGGTAAGCCATTTCGGATCGACAGACCCAACGCGCAGCGGCTGAAGTTTGGCGAATTTGAAGCTCTCGCCGCTCGCCTTTTCCGGAATCAAATAGGAGCCGAAATACGCCGCGTCTACGCCTGTGTACGCCAGCGGGAAGTTTTCAACGGCGTCCCATTTGTCCTGAGAAATGCTCTGACAGGAGACCATGTTCGGACGTTTATTGGCGTCTTCCTTGTAAACCATGTCACGAAGCCCTACGCCGCTCCAGGTCGTCCAAACTTTGTGAGTGTACCAGTACCCCTCAAGCGGCAGCCCGGTAGGGCCGTCCAGACGATACGCGGTCTTGCGAGCGTTCTTTCCAACGTTTTTAACGGCAATTGTCATATTGACGTGATAGCCCGCGTTAGCGTCCGACGCGTCCGATTCGATCAACTCAAACGTTTTGTAAACTTCCAGACCGTAACGAGGAATCGGGAACTTAAAGACGACCTTTTTCTGGCTGGATTCGACGACGTCCCAAATGCCGTTTCTCATGTCGACGTTTGGCAGTTCTCGATTGAGATAGCTTTGCAGTTTAACCTGATTCGCCTGAGCGTCTGACGTCTGCTTGGAAAACGCCGGCAAAACGTCTGAAACCTTCGCGTCGTCAATCTGCTGCATCGTCAGCAGGAACGAGAGCGGATTGCCCTGCCCTGCGCTTTCAAACTCTTCCGGACGAATTACCGCCATGGGCGTGCTTCGCAGCGCGACTTCCTTGAGCTTAAGCGTCTTGCCGTCTCGATTGACGGTTAACGTCAGCTTGGCGCCCGGAGACGTCGACTTTATATACTCATTGAATTCTTTTCGATTCTTGATTGCCAGGTCGTTGCATTTGACGATTTCGTCTCCAACTTGCAAATCTGCCGCCTGAGCGGGCGTTCCATCTGGAACAACGACAACAACGCATTTATTGGCGTTCTCCGGCGCGGTCTGCAGAGCTGTGCCATCTTTAGACGCGTCCGCTTGAGCCAGGAGCGTTTTTAAATCGATTGCCGGAGCGGGAACTTCCGCAAAGACGTTGCCCAGGTATCCCATGTTTTGATAAAGATACCCCTCTTTATCGAAGACGTCTAAATAATGCGGGGAATTGAGTTCCGCATACGCCATCGCAGCGCCTTTACTGGTAAAGGTAAGCAACAGTTTGTACTTGCTGGCGCTGTCCATTGACCCCAACGCGATCCACTGTTCCGTCTTCGGCGGTTCCGGCTGAGCGGCAGCGGGCGCTTGTTCTGCTGACGATTGAGCGTTTGCCTGCTGTCCCTCTGCAGCGGGCGTTGTAGATTCCCCTCCTTTCCAGCCTTCTTCTTCGGTTATCGGAACGTTAGACGACGCCTCAATCTCTTCGACTGTTCCCTGTTCTGCCGGCTTTTCTGGCTTAGGTGTAAAGTGATTTAATAACCAAAACGTTATCAGAAAAATAATTAGAAACGTTATTACGGAATTGATAGGGCTGGGCTGATCCTGCCCCGGAGGGGTAATAGCTCTTTGCATATTAAAAACTTGATGATTAATTGATGTAGAGATTTATTAAACAGGGAATGAGCTGGAGCAAGGATAAAAACTCCTCACTCCTAACTTCATTCCTAAACTTTATCGACCTTCAGTAAGTCGTTCCGCCAGGAAGTTGTCCAAGTCTGAAATGGCGGAAATCTTCGCTACAGTAGCGGCGTAGTCGTATTCCAGGCGGCGATACGTTACCGTCTGATCTTCAAAAATAACGTAACAGGCGCGGTTGTCGTTATCGCGCGGCTGCCCGACAGATCCGACGTTAATCATGTACTTGGAATCAGACTGAAGTTCCCGGAAGTTGTCGAAATCCTCTGGAGAGTGGAATCGATACGGACGTTCCGTGAAAATGCCGGGAACGTGAGTGTGTCCTTGAAACGCGATCCACTGAATTTGAGCGAATATCTTTTCCAGCTTGCGTTCATGATACACGTCTTCCGGGAAAACGTACTCATTGAGAGGGTTTCTGGCAGAGCCGTGAACGAAGATCATTTTGTCTTCGACGTAGTTTCGATTCAGATTCCCAAGAAAATCCCATCGGGCGTCTCGGACGTCAACCGGGTCGCAGGGCTTTTGAAGTTCTTCGCGAGTCCAAAAAATTGCCTGCTCCGCGCACGCGTTAAATCCATCGGGATTATAAATAGCGCCGTGGTCGTGGTTGCCCATAATGCAAACCGAACAGGACGAACGAATAATATCCAAACATTCTCGAGGGTTGGGACCGTAACCAACAACGTCGCCCAAACAAATAATGCTGTCCACCTTTTGCGCTTCAATGTCAGCCATAACGGTCGTTAAGGCTTCCAGATTGCTGTGGATATCGCTAATAATGGCTCTTTTCACGGGAGTAATCCTTTTGAAACCAAATAATGGGGGGGAGACGCGACAATTCGCCAAGACAAAAAGCGAGGAGTTTTTACAATTGCATAACTCTCTACCCCTCGCTCAATGAATTCCGACAAAAAATCGCATCTTACTACTCATCTCTATCTATATATTATTATAACCAAAATAAAAACTTTGTTAGACCCCCCCTTGCCTTTTTATACAATTTTTAAAAATATAATAACGATTCCGCCGATTGCGCGGTTTATAGAAAAAATAGAGAAATTTGGTGAACTTCGCCGCGAACAATTGCAAAATTTGATTATAATGAACTGCATTGCATTCGAAACGACTGAAAAATCCGCCTCCGTTGCGATTTTTGTAAACGAGCGTATGACCTACTACGCCCAGTTGCCGCCGGAAATACGTTCCGCGCAATCGCTGGCGCCGGGCTTAAAACAGGCTCTGAAACAAACCGGCTTGGAACCGACTCAAATTGGGCTGGTCGCCGTCGCGCAAGGCCCCGGCTCGTTTACCGGGCTTCGCGTAGGCGTCGTATCCGCCAAAACGTTCGCCTGGGCGGTCAACGCAGATATTATCGGCGTCGACTCAATGGAAGTCTGCGCTCATCAGGCGCCGCAAGACGTCGAGAAGATTTCCGTCGCCTTCGACTGCCAGCGGGGTCAGGTGATTTATCGCGATTTCGACCGCGCCGCTGACGGAACATTCGTCCCAGCTGGAGACGAGAAAACCGTCGCTTGGCGAGATTGGCTGGCGCAAACCGAGCCCGATCGATGGCTGTCCGGACCGTACGTCAGTCGAATTGATCCCGCTGCGCTGGAAAATCGGCTGGTGGTCGCCCCGGAACTGCGCGCCCCAACCGCCCAAGGCGTTGGAGAACTGGCAATTCGTCAGTACGCCGCCGGCAGAAAAGACGTTTTGTGGGACTTGCTGCCGCGTTACAGCCGTCCTGCCGCGGCGGAAGAAAAGCGATTGGCAGCGTCCAACAACGAAAAATAACGGGAATATCCCTTTTAATATACCAGACCTGATTATGAATATCCTAGCCTTCTATCGCCTTGCATGCCGATGGTTCGTCTACTGGACTCTGCTCCTGGGGACGGCGTTGGCGATGACGCTGTTTTGGCGACGCATGGCAGGCGGGTTCCCGGTTATGAGCTGGCAGCTCCCGCTGGTTATTCTGATTTTCGTCTGTTTATCCGCTTTGTTGCGCGGAGCCGTGTCCGTCGCCTTTAAGAACGATTCCAAAACCTGTCAACGAATCGGGCTGTTTCTCATTCCGGTCGAGCTGCTGTTTTTATGCGGCGTCTGTCGAGCGGAAGCCATGCCTGAATTCTACCTGAGCGTTATTATCGCGTTTCTGTTTCATTACGTCTTCTGGTTCTGGGGTTACGACGACCCGTCTGCAAAACCTTCTCCCGCTGAAGAAATTAAAGCTGACGCAAAAGCAGTCGCCGTTGAAGACTTAGGCGACTCTGAAGAGGACCTGGAAGAATCTGAGGAGGACTATTTAGAATCGCTTTTCCCGTCCGACGTTTGCCAGCAGTGGACGCGTCAAACTGGCGCGGAAGGCGAAGACGTTCAGACCGGCTGGTTTAGGGTGTCTTTTGCGGCGCAGCAAAAACACGCGTCTGTCAACGCCGCGTTCTGTCCGCCGTTCCAGTCCGTTCCAGAAACGGAGCTGGAAATAATCGACGGTGCAGAACTAACCGCCTCCGTAGGCGTCTGTTACCCCCACGGGGCGAGAATCGACCTGACCCTGGCAACCCCGTCGCCGTTAGAGCAAACCGTTCTGATTCGATTCACGGCGAAGTGCGCGAAGTAGCAAACAAGATGCAACCAACTTGAAAAAACTTTCGGTCGCCAGCAAGCTGGCTCCCTATTGTAGAAGTTTTTTCAAGTTAAATTAAAAGGAGGGGAAAACCTTTTTTTGAAAAAAGGGTCTTCCCCTCAAACTCCCCTTTCCAAAAAACTTTAGTAAGGAAAAAAACCTAAATTCAAGGCTCCAATTTCTCAATTGCCGCCATGAACTCTATCGGGTAGTCTGTGGCGAAGGACTCAACGCCGAGGTCAATTAGTCCGTAGTACGTTTCCGCCTTGTCGCCGTTTGTCCAGGACAGGGACTGGAAAATAACGCCGTGCTTTTTCATCGTCTCGCCGGCGTGACGCAGAAATTCGCTTGTCGGGCTGTACGGGTCAGGACGATTGAAATCGCAGAATGTATGAATCTGGCAGATGTCGATTCCTTCAAACGCTGCCTTGTCGAGCATATCCAGATACGGCATGAGTTTCGCAACCGCCTGCGCCGGGTCTTTGAGCGTCGGAATCCAGTGAATTGACTTCGCTTTCGGAGCCGTCTTTTTCCATTCCTTGATAATGTCGTATTTGGACGACGCGAAAATAATCTGTTCCTGAACGCCGTACGCTTCCGACATCTCCGCCATCAGCTGAGGAGGCATGCCTTTTTCGTCGATGTATAACATTCGGTCCGGACGCCCTTTCATACAGGCAAAGACCGACTCCATGGTCGGAATCTTTTCCGTCTTGAACGCTTCGCCCCGGTACTCGCCGATATTGACGTCGCGAATCTGCTCCCAGGTCAGCTCTGCAATAGGCGTCTTCCTCATGGACTCCGGGACGCCGTGAGAACAGCGCGCCAAATCCCCGTCGTGACAAGCGATCGCTACCTTGTCCGCAGTAAATCGGGCGTCCGCTTCGGGAATCCCGCCAGACCCCCACGCCCAGAGAAACGTCTCGAGCGTGTTTTCCGGTCGGTAGTTTCCCGCCCCGCGATGAAACTGATTGAGAATAGGCCGTTTTCGTTTTGGAGCTTCATCAGTAGCGTCTTCCGCCTTTGCGGACGCTGACATGTTAACGTCCAGCGCCGCAGCAGTAACGCCCACCGCCGTCAGAGAAAGAAATTGTCGTCGTATCATGGAAATTTTTATACTAAGGGTTAAAGGAAGGTAGATTAATTTGAACTCTACTTTTATTGTACAGAAATCAAACGTAAAATTCAAGAGCAGGAAGAAAGTCGTCTGGGGCTAAAGATGAAATCATCTATCCTATATAAATAATTAAATGTATTCGTCGAAAATCACCAGAAAAAGACATATTTGCCAAATATTTTTATAAATATGCGGTTTTTGTCCCTTATTCCCCTTGACAACATCATTTTAGTGTAGTATACTACCCTTATTGTATACAATTAAGGGTAGTAGAGGTAATTTTAATGAGATTTTCGAGTCAAGAGCTATTGTCAGCAACGCTGCAGTTTAATCCATGGTTGACAACAGGAGTTGGGAAACCCAACGTTCCTGTATGGAAACGTCGCGTATTCAACGAGGTTTTAAATTGGGTTGAACAACCCGTTCAAAATCGCACTTTAGCTCTCGGCGGCGCACGGCAAGTCGGGAAAACCACAATATTTCTGCAAACAATCAATGCGCTGATTGAAAAAGGAACTCCGCCTGGCAATATTTTTTATTGCACGTTCGACCATCCGCTATTCAGCTTAGCTGGAATTGACGATTGCATTCGTCTGTGGCGAGAAATTCAGCCGCGACAGGAAGGTCCGGAATATCTGTTTCTCGATGAAATTCAATCTGTTCCCAATTGGCAGGTATGGATTAAACATCAAGCTGACTTCAATCCGGAACGGCATATAGCAATAACCGGTTCCGCCGCCGGACTGCTGATGGAAAAAGCAGAGTCGGGGGTCGGCAGAATTCATACAATTCCTCTGCCGACGCTTTCCTTCAACGAATATTTGCAGCTTCGTCAATCGGCAGGGAAACAGGAGCCAATTCCCCGTCTGGAACTTCCGCAAAACTGGGAAGAGCTGTTCGACTGGTCAGAAACGCAATTTATGACGGTTAGTCATGTCTTTGAACCTCTGCAGGGGCTTTTTAACGAATACCTGTTCCGGGGCGGATTCCCCCGAAACTCATTGGTAAATTCCATCGAGTTGGTTCAACAGCTGCTTCGAGAAGACATCCTTGACAAGGTTCTCAAACGCGACATGACGTCTTTGTATGGCGTTCGTCGCATTCAGGAGCTTGAAACCCTGTTTCTTTACCTGTGCATGCACGACGGGGGTATACTGGACTTTTCTGCTGTTACAGAAAACCTGGGCATTACCAAGAAAACCGTCCAGAATTATCTCGACCTGTTTCAATCGACATATTTATTGCGTCAAATCCGCGCTTTCGGGTACGGAAAACAGGTTTTAAGAAGTCAGATTAAAACGTATCTCAGCGATCCCGCTATCGCATCGAGCGTATTAGTATACGGTTTATCAACCCAGGACAATCCCGAAAAGATGGGAAAAATCATCGAAAGCTGCTGCTTTAAACATTTGTACGATCGCTATTCACCCGCCGGCGGCGTTCTCTCCTACTGGCGCGGCAGGAACGAGAAAGAGGTTGATTTCGTACTCCAGACAGGCGACAAACTCATTCCGTTTGAAGTCAAATACCGAAACCAGCACACGCGGAACGAAAACCTTTCAGGGCTTTTGGAATTTTCGAAACAGAACCATGTCCACCGCGCCGTCGTTTTTACCAAAAACATGGACGATTTCCGTCTGGAAACCATAAACGACTTAACCATTCTGCATCTTCCCGCCGCCTTGGGCTGTTACATGCTGAATTGAAAGGAAGGCGCCCCGCCGCTTATTTCCCCGAGTTGCGTTCCCAGAAGACGCCGTCGGAATAGCCTTGAATTTTCGCATCCTGCTCCGCTTTGTCGAGACGCGCTAACGCCCAGCAGCAGTACTGCGCGTTGAGTTCGATTCCACAGTATTTTCTTCCGAGCTTTTTCGCGACAACCGCCGTCGTGCCGCTTCCTAAAAAGGGATCAAAGACCAGGTCGTCGGGCTTGGAACTTGCGAGAATCAGTTTCGCCAGGAGCTTTTCCGGCTTTTGCGTTGGGTGATCCGTGTTCTCCGGCATTGACCAGTAGGGAATAGAAATGTCCTCCCAGTAATTGGATGGGTGCGTCATGCGAAACGCGCCGTCGTCCGTCTGCTGCCAGTCTTTCGGTTTGCCGTCGACGCGGTACGGCGCCAAGACCCGGCGTTTCATCTTGACCGCGTCCACATCAAAATAATAAGAATCCGAAACGGTCGCAAACCAGACGTCCTCCGAGCAGTTCTTCCAGTTGCGTTTCGCGCCGCGCCCCTTTTCCCGCTGCCAGACAATTCGGTTCTGAACGGTTAGGTACTTGTCGAGAACCGTAAACTCCGCGGCGGAACATTTCCAGTCGCCGCACAGATAAACCGACGCCGTCGGCTTGAGCGTTTTAATCAGACGCGGAAACCACTCTTCCAGATAATCTATATACGCCTCGTTGTTACGCTTGTTGAACTTCAGTCCGTTGAATTCTTTTGTCAGATTATACGGCGGGTCAATTATCATCAAGTCGACAAAGCGTTCCGGCAGCGAGTCGAGAACGTCAAACAGATCGCAGTTAAAAACGCGGTTCTCCATGTCCGGCGCCGTCAGAGGAAACGTCGGAACGACCAGCCGCTTTTGAAGCTGCGAATACTGTTCTTCCGTCAGAGTCAGCGTTTGATTTCTCGGCGCGCGTTTCGGGCTGCTGGGCATAGGGTGTGACAGACAATGCTTATAGTGGTAAGTGGTTAGTGGTTAGTGGTAAGTAGGAGAAACGCTTGCGTCCTTACTACTTAGCGCTTAAAACTTACCACTTTTCTCGGTCTGATAT
>JAZRTH010000808.1:0-2470 GCA_045651945.1 Thermoguttaceae bacterium | reverse complement strand
TGTACGACAACGGCGACATCGCCGGGCTGCTCGAGCTGGCAAAGATGCAAGACGTCGCCGGCGCCGCGTATTTAGACGTCAACGTCGGACCGCGTCCTGCCGACCTGCTGGCGAAGATGATTGCCGAGATTCAAACCGTTTCCAGCAAGCCGCTGTCGATTGACTCCCCGGATTACGCTCAGGCGGAAGCCGGCTTGAAAACCTACGATCCGGCAAAGGCGAACGGCATGAAGCCGATTCTCAATTCCGTTTCCCCGATGAGAACGGAGATGTTCAAGCTGTACGAGATTCAGCCGTTCCGTCCAATTCTCCTTTCCAGCGAACAGCTCGTAGACGGCGCCGGCGCCCCGTGTCACACGGCGGAAGAGACGTACAATGCGGCGAAAAAACTCGTTGAACAGTTTCTGGAATCCTGCCCCGGCTCCACCATTGACGACTGCATTATCGACCCCGGCATCGCCCCGATCGGCTCCGACATGGAAGATAACTTCCGCCGCCTTGTCGACGCCATGAAGCTCATTCAGGCGGACGAGTCCCTCAAGGGCGTTCACTTCTCCGGCGGCTTGAGCAACTTCACCGTCATGCTGCCCTCCAAACGTCCAGACGGCATGGCGATTAAAAGCGCGTTGGAAAGCGCCTTTTTGACGATTACCATTCCGCTGGGAATGGACATGTGCATCACGTCCGTCAAACGCAACCACGCCATTCTTCCAGAAGACCACCTGGCGATGAAATGCCTCAACGACGTCCTGTCTATGTCCGGAATCGACTGCCTCAAACGAGTCAAGAAATTCTACAAAGGAAAAGACTAATTACTAATTCCCTTGTTTATCCATACCAGAATTGCTCCCCAAACGACGCTCAGGGCGGTTCCCGCTCCGATGGAGTACAGCGCCCAGAGCGTAAAGTTCTCGTTAGCCATGGGGAATACCAGCATGGACGCTATGACCCAAAAGAACCCGGTAAGCGCTTCGATTATCGGGTACATGGGTGAAATTGGTTCGTGACAATCTTTGCATTTGCCCCGGAGAATCATCCAGCCCAAAACGGGAATGTTGTGCCACGGTCGGATTTTCGCTCCGCATTTGGGACAGTGCGACGCGGGAAACGCGATGTTCATGCCGCGCGGGATTCGGTACGCCAAAACGTTGAGAAAACTCCCCACGACCGACCCGATGCACCCGATCCAGAACAGAAAAAATACGTACAGTTCAAAAGGAATTATATTATCAAAAGGCATGGTAGTTAGGCAGTAGGCAATAGGCAGTAGGCAGTAGGCAGTAGTAAAATAGAACTGAATAAAACGGATTCTTTTATTGATTTCTGCGCTTAAAGCGATTTTTTGCTTTCGACAAGGCGGAGGACAGTTCGTTCGAATCGTCGCCCTTGGACGGCTGCGGCTTCGCCGGCTGCTTTGATTCTTTTTTCTCCGGGGCGTTGTCGGTCTTGAACGACTTCTCTTTTCCCGTCGTCGGAACGTCCGCGCCCTGGTCAGACGTTTCATCTGGTTTGCTTGCAGCGTCTGCGGCGGGCGCTGCTTGTTTGCCGGATTTGATTCTGGAAACGAGTCTGTAAACCATAGCCGCGGCGCCATGACAGGCAGAGCCGATAAACCCGGTTCGGCGTTCCAGCGTTTCGAGTAAAAAGAACAGAACCGCGCCCGCCAGCAGGAACGGGAAAATGGGCGTCATCTGACGCGTCGGCGGAATGTCCTTCCAGAACGTCGCCATGTCAAGCCGTTCTGTCCCGCCGGTTAACGCTGCCAGTCGGCGCAGGGTCGATTCCCCGTTTCGCGCGTCGCCGCCGCCGGAGAAGTTGTATTCCGGAGAGTACATTCGGCACGCAGGCGAAAGCGTAACTGTTCGGTTGGGGACATCGGTCGGCTTTTCGTCTTTGGCGCCGGCAGACAGCGCGGACGGGTCAAACGAAACCGACGCCAGAATGCGTTCCTCGCCCTGAATCGGGACGTCAACGCCCAGCGTCGAGCCGTCGAGCCGTTTCATCTCAACAGGCGCGTCTTCCTGAACGATTCCCGAACCCGGAACGGAACGGACAATCGAGACGGACGGTTTGTGATTGAGAAAAGCGTCCGACCACGAAACAGCCGAGTCGTCGCCAGAATCTTCCGGCATGTACAGCCGAATCTGGCAAACGCCGTTGACGACATTCTGAGTCAGGAGCAGTTCCGGCGGCAAGACGGAATCCGCCCCCGCCGTCCAGCGAACCAGCGACGTCATAAAGGCGTTGTAGTTTTCCCACGCGCCGAAATCGCCGGTGTATTTGCCATCCGCCTGACCGGTAAAGCACGCGCTTCGCCCCAAGCCAACGTAACGGGTCGCGACGATGGGCGCTTTGTAATCGTCTTTTGACGTCGCCTCCTGCTGGGCTTCCGGACGAAGATACGTCAGGTTGTATCCCCCCACCGCAGGCGCGGCGCCGAACCGCTCTGCTGTAACAGTTTCCAGCAGCG
>JAZRTH010000807.1:0-1520 GCA_045651945.1 Thermoguttaceae bacterium | reverse complement strand
ACGATGGGAACAATCACCTGAATTATCAGCGATATAAAAATGGAGTAAAGCTCTCGCCCTGACCCGGACTGGGCGTTGACGAAAATCGACATCCACAGCGGGGTAATAAAAACGCCCAGCAGGCTGGAAATACTGGCGTTGAATATCGCGCCAGGCACGTTCCCTTTGGCGATATTGACCATCACAACGGAAGACGACACAGTCGACGGCAGCGCCGACAGGAAGAAAATCCCCAGCCACAGGGTGGAAATCGACCCGTCCGGCTGACGTCCAAAGTAGTACGTCATCGGCAACACAACCAGCGGGAAAATGATAAACACGCCGCTTTGCGTTACCAGATGGAGCCGGTAATTGCTCAAGCCGGAATAGATTTCAGACCAGTTCAGCCGCAGTCCGTAGAGAAAGAAGATTACCGACACACCCCAGTGCGCGACGTCCGACAGCGATACGCCATGCCATTTCGCCGCGCCCGGCGACGGATAAAGCCACGCCAGAAAAATCGCGGTAAACAACAGTACGATAAACCCGTCCAGCCCGAATCGTTTTAATAAATCTTTCATAGCGTATTATTGTACCGCATTTGAAAAAATCTGGAATAGGGGCTGGAATTTGTTCAAGCGCCGTACAACTCAGCTCCAAAATTTTCGAAAATTTTTTAAAAAAATAACAAAAATTCCCTAAAAGCGCCTTGTACAGGAAGCAGGATTATTGTATTATAATTACAATAATAATAGTCAGCAACGAGAAACTACCTATTCTGAGCGCATGGCTCTACGGTTATAAAAGTTGTCCGATACTATTCGGATTTAATCGTTGCATTTATATTTCCCTGGTTTAACAGAAAGGTTTTTAACACGATGTCCCAAGGACGTCCTTCCTATCCACGTAAAGATTCGTCATCTAAACAACGAATAAACGAACAGATTCGTATTTCCGAAGTTCTCGTCATTGACGAGAAGGGAGTTTCACGCGGCGTTATGCCTACAAAAGAGGCATTGAAACTTGCAGACTCCGTTCAGTTAGATCTTGTTGAAGTTGCTCCAAACGCCAAACCGCCAGTTTGTAGAATTCTGGACTACGGCAAGTACAAGTATCAACAAAACAAAAAAGCTAAAAGTCCTCAAAGCAACCAGATTAAAACCAAGGAAATTCGCATTAGCCCTAATATTGGCGCTCACGATATGATGGTGCGCATCAATCAGGCGAAAGGATTTATCAACGACAAGTGCAAAGTCCAGGTTACAATGACCTTTTCTGGGCGAGAAATTATCTACGTCGAAGACGGAGAAAAGAAAATCCAGGAACTGGTTGAACAGCTTAAGGATATTGCTCGCGTTGACTCGCCGCCCAAACGCATGGGCAAAAGAATGACTTGCGTTCTCTGCCCGCTGAGCATTCCCAAATCGTCAGGTTCTTCTTCCGACAGCAATAAAAACAACGCTTCTGCTGCAGAAGATGAAAATGCTTCGCGTCCAGCAGACGGCGCCCCGCGTCCTCCGCGCCCGGCGGGAGATAAACCT
>JAZRTH010000806.1:0-1324 GCA_045651945.1 Thermoguttaceae bacterium | reverse complement strand
TGCAACGGTGGGATTGTCTGTCGTAGCTCCCTCAGCTGCGAAGGCGTTGAACGTGGTGTTGGTTTTGAAAATGTCAAAACTTCCGTTGTTATCGACAACGTTTCCGTTATCGTCTGTGTACGAGGTCGTGATCTTTCCTCCGGTAAAATTGAACGTCTTGTTAGCCAACGTATCGTTGCCGGCATCCATTTTTAGCCACGTTCCGCCGACGATATTATAAATACCGGCGTTTGTACTGTAGCCAATTGAGTCTTTGGCGTTGCTGACAAGCGTACCGTTTTCGTTGATTGTCATGGTACCCGCAATTCGGTTTCCGCTCCCGAAGTTGTTGGGCAGAATAACAGACCCTTCGTCAATTGTCAGGGTCGCTCCATTGCCAAACCAGTTGGTTGTGGAGATGGCGCCTTTGCCGGTTTTCAGGAACTCGCACGTTGCGCCGGACGCGTTTCTCAGCGGGCTGTCAAGCGACAGCGTTTTCCCTTCGGCAACGTCGATAGTGAGCGTTGAAGAGTTGATAATCTTTGAGCTGATGGTCGTGTCGGCTGTTACAGTCATCGTCGCGTTGCGATCGTAGAAATCCAACCCGGCGTAATCCGGCGAGTTGTGTGTATTGGTAATCGTACCGCCGTTGAGCGTCATGTTGTTGACGTGGAGATAACCGTTGAATTCGAGTTCTCCGCCGTTGATGGTAACGTCTGGAACGTGTCCGTCAGCGATGGTTCGGCTTCCGAAAACGTTGGACGACTGCCCGACGATTTTCGCGCCGGATTCAATCACGACTTCGCCAGTACCGACTGTGCTGAATCCCTTGTTATTACCCTTCAGGTACAGCGTTCCGGACTTAACCAGCGTTCCTCCGGTGTACGTGTTGCCGTTGTCGCCGGCTTGAATTGTCATGGAGCCTGCGCCGTCGTAAATCAGACCGCCTTCTCCAGAGAGAACGCCCGTCCAGGTAATCGTCGAGTCGGCAGCCGGGGCGAATGTAACGCGAGTGTCCGTATCGCCTGTTTTGGTTCCAGTCAGAGTGGCGTCAAGAGCGCTTGTCCAGTTCCCTCGCTGATTTTCCGGCAGGTCGGCTGACCCGGAGGTAATCGTGCCGCCTTCCAGATTGATGGCGTAGTTCCCTGCAACGTTGCGATAGAACCCGCGTTTACCCAGGTTGAGCGTTCCGCCTGTCATGGCATACGTACCAACCATGTCGTTGACGTCGCGGGTTTTTAGGTCGATGCCGCCGGCGTTGACTGTACCTCCGTTATGCAGGAACGTTCCACTGCTGGCAACTGCCAGCCAGATGTCTTTGAATTCCGTAGTTCCGTTCATTGTA
>JAZRTH010000805.1:0-1832 GCA_045651945.1 Thermoguttaceae bacterium | reverse complement strand
CCGAAAAAAATCAGACGCAAGTTCGAGCTGAAATTGGCTGGCTGTGGGAACGGGAAACTGAAGACGTCCGACAGACGGATTCCGGCCAGGTGTTGTTCAAAGAATATAAGATAGACGTTAACCACAACCGCATTGAGTCCGTTTGGCATAAAACAGGTTGGACGCTTGAAGCCGGCGAATCGGAGTCAATCGAGCTGAATTATCTCACCCGCAAAACGGTGGGGGGAACGCTCGACGTTGGTTTTCTCGACGTTCGCGCTCTGCTGGTCGTCAATCACGGACCGGGAAAGCTGGTCGTTACGCCCGGTGAGTCGTGCGGCTGGGAAGAACCATGGGGCTCCAGCGCCAGTCCGAAAAATATCGTCCCGCCCGAAGGAGCGATTCTTTTATCCGCCGGCGACGCGCCGTGGTCAGTTACGATCCTTGCCAATAACCTGACGTTTACGGCAAACAGCAACAAATGTCTGTTCGACGTCGCCATCGTCGGCAAAACCGGCGATCTGCCGTCGTCACAGTCGTCGTCCGGCAGTTCTGGTTCGTCCAGCTCATCCAACTCGTCAGAATCAATTAGTAATGAGTAATTAGTAATGAGTAATTACGCTTCGCGTTCCTCAATAATTACTAATCACTAATTACTAATTACTAATTCCTATTATGCCAAGAATCATCTTTCAAGAGCTGTCCGGCTCGCCGGAAGAAACGTTTACAACGGACGACTTCACCGCAGTCCGGAAATTTCTCGTCCCGTGGTCGGCTCGAAACGATTTCGCCAATTGGCTTCGCGGAGCAACAAACGTCTTTGGACCGCGCGATGCGATCGCATACCCCAGCCGTCCGGACGTAACGCCGTATAAAATTCACATCCAGCCTTTTGACGCAGCGTCCCTTGAAAAGACGTCGATGAATTCGCCGTCCGAAGCGTTAAACTGTTACTCGTCGTTCGCTCTGGTTACGGTTTACTATAAACTCCTGACGTCGCAAGACCTGGAAGAAGGACCGACGGCGGAGTCCGGAACGCGGCTGACGTACAGAATCAATTTTCAACTTCAAGAGGTTACAATCAACGGCGACGGCTTGTACTGGCACGGGTCGACAACGTCTTTAGGCTCAAACGCCGTGGTTGTTAAAACCGTGCCGCTGACGGAGCACATTCTCACCTGGAAACAGGTCCTCTTTCCCCCGTGGACAGCCATGCGGGAACTGCAGGGAAAAGTCAACAGCGTCGAGTTCCTCGACTGCCCGCCGGGAACGCTGTTGTACGAAGGCGTGGGCGTCAACAAGCTGTTTCGATCCGATTTACAGGACGGCGCGTCAGAATTCTGCTGGCAGCTGGAATAACGATTTCTGCAAAAAATAATCTATCAAGGCGCGTCACGATACGGCTGGAACGCCGTTTATCGAAAAGAAACCGGCAAATGGGAAAACGTCGTTTTGGGCAAGTCCGCCGGATACGAACTCAATTCCGGAACGCCCTTCTATGAATCCGGAGATTTGAACGCTCTGTTCGTATCAGAGATCAGCTAGGAGTGAAGAGTGATTGGAAGGCGGTAATGAAGTGAGCGTAGCGAACGGAATTACGCATTCGCCGTTAGGCGAACAAAATAGCGGGGTTAATTTTTATGGTTCGCCTTTGGCGAACTGCGTAATTACGCTCCCGTTGGTCGCTCCATTACCGCCTTCCATCCTTTTGCTACTCGCAACTTTTAATTCTTATTCGGCGTCAGATAATACCGGGCTTTTTTCTCGAATTTGCTCAAATTTTCCTCGGAAGAAAAGAGAAATACTCGCCCAAGCGCCCAACCACCGTAGTCGCGAACGCCCTGAACTCTTTC